>CBINCZ010000411.1:0-2744 GCA_966249295.1 uncultured Gemmatimonadales bacterium | reverse complement strand
AGCGCTCGACTACGACAAGATGGCGCGGATCGCCGACCTGGTGGAGGCGCTGCTGCGCGATCTCGGCTCGCGGCCGCCTCTTGGCCGCGCTGAACCCCACGACACCGCTGCGCTCGACTACGAGAGACTCGCGCGCGTGATCGGGGCCGAGGCCCTAGCTGGCATGGGCGTGCGTGGACCGGAGGACGTGCACCTAGCGCTCACCGCCCTCGTGACCAAGGTGCAGTGGGGGTGAAGGGTGAGGCACCGCGGCACCTGACCCGGCCTTCTCGGACCGCGTGGCGAGCGGCGGCCTGCCGGGCCTCAGCGACCCCCAGCCGGACCCGGCCACACCCCCAGCATGACTAGGATCCATCGTCGGCAGCGGCGAGCACGGCCAGCGCCTTCTCCTTCCGAGCGCGCCGCCCAGCACGCTGACTAGCCCGCCCGCGGCCATCGAGAAGCTCGCGTAGCGACGGGTCAGAGAGACGAGCTGGGAGAAGTCCCGCTGTCAGTAGGGCGACCCGGCCATCTCGCGAACTCGTCTGCTATGCAAACCCCCTGGATGGCAAGCCAGCCCGTTAGACCGTAGACCCCAGCACTTATCAGCCCTTCTTTGGCGGGGCCACTCTCACTGGGCCGCCGGTTTCGCTGTAGTCCTCCAAGTCGAAAAATGAGAGGGATAGCCGGTAGAGCGGCTCCTCCTCACCCTGGTCAAGTTCCGCACCCTTGGCGGGCGAGACCCCGAACGCCCACACATCCATGTTGGGATACTCGCGCCCCGACAAGGTCAACGAGAACGTAAACCCACGAGAGGGGTCGCTCGGATCAGTCAAGTCCCGTAGCCTTTGGACTTTCGCTCCTCCTCCAAGTCCGTAGGCCGGTGGGGGGTCATGCCGCCATGCTGGTCACCTCCTCCTCGCTGGCGCTAGGTGCAGCGTCTTCAAGCCTGCTCATGTCCAGGTAGACCCGGCTGGCGAGCCACTCCTCGCTCTGCTCGATGCACAACGCTGTCACGAGCCGCAGGCAGGCTTCTGGGTTCGGGAAGATCCTCACGACTCTCGTACGGCGCTTCAGTTCCTGGTTGAAGCGCTCCAGGCCGTTGGTGCTGCGGATACGACGCCGGTGTGATTCGGGGAACGAGAAGCACGCCAGGCCGTCCTCCAACGCCGTCTCCAGCCACTCAGCGACGGCCGGATGGGTCTTAGCCCACCGCTCGATGACCTCGTCTCTCAGCTCCCTGGCCCACTCGAGGCTGGGGGCGTTGAACACGGCGCGGATGTCCTCGGAAAGTGTCTTCTGATGCTTCCTGCCGACCTTCCCGAGGGCGTTGCGAGCGATGTGCACCTGGCAACGCTGCCAGGCTACGCCCTGGAAGTGCCTCTGGATGGCGTTGACCAGGCCGCGGTGATCGTCGCTGGTGATTAGCCTCACGCCGCGCAATCCGCGGTCCTTGAGGCGCCTGAAAAGCCCGTCGTACGTCGCCTCGCTCTCCGTGTCGGCCACCTCGACAGCCAGCAACTCGCGGAAACCGTCGTCACGCACGCCCTTCACGATCAGCACGCCCTGACTCACCACCTGACCACCTTGGCGCACGTGCTCATAGCGAGCGTCGACGACGAGGTACGGGTAGGCGGCGTCCAACGGCCGCTCCCGCCACGCCGCCAGGTCCCCGTCAAGGAGGCCGACGAGGCGGCTGACGGTGCTCTTGCTGAAGCTCGTGCCGCACAACACCTCGGTGACGTCCCTGACCTTCCTGGTGCTCACACCCTCGAGGTACATCTCCATCAACGTCCCAACGAGCGCCTTCTCGCTGCGCTGGTACCGCTCGAACAACTCACTCTTGAACGTCCCCTCGCGGTCCATCGGCACCGCCAGCGTCAACGTGCCGACGCGCGTCTTGAGCTGCCGACTCCTGTACCCGTTGCGGTAGCCAGCGCGCCCCTCGGAGCGTTCATAAGGGCCGGCCTGCAAGTGCTCGGTGATCTCCGCATCCAAGAATCGATTCAGCACCGCCTCGACCAAATCACGCAGGAAGCTCGGGTCATCGACCAGCGCCTCACGCGCAACCACCGGCAGTCGCATATCCTCCAGATGAGCCATCGTCCACTCCGATCCCAATGGGTTACAGCCGTTTCCCATCTTGGAGGAGCGATGGCTCCTTTCGCCATCAACAGCTCAGGGGCCGGGACCAACACGATTTACACAGGCTACGGGGCGCAATCAGCTCGAGGCCGGGGAGTTGACCGTTCATGGGGTACTGCACGCCGAAGCCGAGGTAGGGGCGGTTGGCGTCGCCAGCCACGGGCGCGGGCGCGGGAGTGGGAGTGGGTTCGGGGCGGGTCGGTTCGGGCCGCGCCTGCTGCTGGTAGGGGCTGGTCGTGGTCGGGTAGGGGGTGGGGACGGCCGGGGTGGTGGCGGCACGAACCCGTCGGCCGCGCGCGCCGCTCCGAGCGCCGCGGCGAGGAGCAGGGCGAGGAGGTGTCTGCGGGCCATGGCCGAGGATGCGCACGAGCCTCCCAATCGCCGCACGCGCCGCATACGCTCTGGCGTATCGGGGGCGCGCTATGCGCTCTGGCGTATGGGGTGGCGTGGTGGCGGGCTTCTCGGGTTGGTGGTCGTGTGGCGGTTGTGCTGGGCGTTGTTACCTTCGGTGCATGTCGCGTGTTGGTGATATCTACGAGTTCTTCAAGCGCTTCGCCGGCTCACATGACCTGACCGACGCGCGTACGTTCGTGCGGTCGAGGCTGAGCCTGCAGTTCGGT
>CBINCZ010000410.1:0-2749 GCA_966249295.1 uncultured Gemmatimonadales bacterium | reverse complement strand
GGGCGTGGTCGGGGTGCGCTCGGTGCACCTGACCCGCGGCCGGTCCGGTAACGACCAGCCGTTCTCCTTTGACGACGCCTTCGTGGACGTGGGTGCCCGCACTGCCGACGAAGTCGCGGCGCTCGGGGTTCGTGTCACCACGCCATTCGTGCTGGCAAAGGCACCCCAGGCCTACGGGAAGGATCTGATCGCGGCCCCGTCGGCCGGCGCGCGCGCCGCCTGTGCGGCGCTGGTGCGCGCCGCCTCAGCCAGGCCACGTGGCACCGTCGTGATCGCGTTCGTGGTGGAGCAGGGCCTGTCGGGTCGTGGCCTCCTGACGGTAGGGAACGAGGCTGGTCCGTTTGAGGAGACCATTGTGCTGGACGCGGGAGATGGGACACGGGACGCGGCAGTGTCTGCCGACTCTATGCGCCGTCCTCGCCATGCGGAGGCGCTGGGCAAGCTGACCCGCTGGCGCCTGCGCGACCGGTTTGACGGATGGCCGGCCGAAACCGTCTCGCTCGCTGACCTAGCCGTCCTGGAACAGCGCCTGCGCGACTGGATCGGAGGGAAGCCATGAGCCGGACCATCCTTCGCGACCTGCTCGCCCTCGTCACCCCGGTGACAACCGGGGTCGCCCTGCTCACCTCGCCGACGGCCCCACTGGCCGCGCAGGGCATCCCCGTGGATGAAGCCCAGGCAGTCCTGCGCACGCTGGTCGAGACCTACGGGCCTTCCGGGGCAGAAGGACCTGTTCGTGAGGCCATACAGCAGCTCTTGCCCGGCGGGCTTCGCACCGAAACCGACAGCGCCGGCAGTCTGTGGGTGCGGTTCGGTGGTGACGGCCCAGCCACGGTGTTTGTGGCGCACATGGATGAGATCGGCTGGCAGGTGAAGGAAATCGAAAATGATGGCACGCTCACCGTGAGCCGCCTGGGTGGATTCTTCCCCTCGCTCTATGAGGGACAGCTCGCCCTGGTGCACACGGACAAGGGCCGGGTGCCCGCGGTGTTCGTGCCGCGCGATTCGATCGGACGAAACCCCGACCGTACGCCCGATGTGATCAGGGTGGATCCCGGCACCGGCTCGGCCGCCGCCACACGCGCAGTGGGCATTGCCGTGGGCAACACCATCACCATGCCCAAGTCGTACCAGCGCCTGTCCGGCACACGAGCGACCGGTCGCTCGTTCGATGACCGGGTGGGATGCACGGCGCTCGTCCTCGCCGCGCGCCGACTCGCAAAGGATCCCCCGAGGCACCCGGTGATCCTGATCTGGAGCGTGCGCGAAGAGGTCGGCCTGGAAGGTGCCGCCGTCGCGGCCGACGCGCTGGGGACGCGGGCCGCTCGCGTGCACGCCGTGGACACGTTCGTCTCCGCCGACGCGCCGCTCGAGCGTACGGCGTACGGCGTGGCCCCCCTGGGCAATGGCGCCGTGATCCGGGCCGTGGACAACAGCAACGTGGCGCCCGCGGTGCTGGTGGATTCGGTGATCGCTCTCGCGAAGCAGAAAAACATTCCGCTCCAGTACGGTGCCACCAGCGGCGGCAACGACGGGTCGGTTTTCGCGCCCTGGGGCGTGCCGGACGTGCCCTTGGCGTGGCCGCTCCGGTACTCGCACTCACCCGCCGAGGTCACGGACCTCAAGGACGTCGCGGCGCTGGGTGAGATGGTGGAGGCGCTGGCTCGGGCATGGTGAGGCGGCGCTGGCTGTTGGCCGCCGCTGCGCTCACCGCCTGTCATACCACGGCGCCACTCAGGCCGGTCCCGCTCGCCCATCGGGCACTGCTGGCGAGCTTCGACGCCATGAACGAGCGTCGCATGCTCGAGACCGTGCCGGCCTGGGCCACGCCGCACTTCCGCCAACTGTTCGCGACGGGATCATGCGCCGATCGCGCCCTGCCGGCGTGGCCCAGCAAGACGGCGGCATCGCACGCCTCGCTCTGGACCGGCGTGTATGGTGACTCGAATGGGATCATCGCCAACCGGGTGCCGGTTCTTCCATCTCAAGCCCACCGCATCACTGAAAGCGTGACCGGTTTTCGCGCCACGCAGCTTCGCGCCGAACCGATCTGGATCACCGCGGCGCTGGCGGGACGGCGCGTGGTGGCGCACCAGACCACCCAGTCTCCTGAAGCGCCGGGCTATCCGCCGGCGGACGTCAGCGGACCAGGCGCATCTGATGCGCGCGCACGAGCCGAGCGGGCGCTCGCGCTGCCAACTCTCGCCGCGATCAACGGCTACGACGAGCACCTCCTGCCTGACCGCGCACTTACCGCCGACAGTGTGCGCCCGCACCCGATGGGCCCGTGGGTCAAGGTCGAGGCGCTGGGCAGCAGGCTTCCTCCCATGGAGATCGCCTGGCAGGTGGGAGAGGATTCGCTCTTCGGTCTCTTCCTGGGTGATTCGACCTACAATCGTCTCGCCGTGGCGCCCGCGCGTGACGGTTCCCGCGCCATGGTGGTGCCAGTCATGCCCGCGGATCGCAGCTCACCGGTCGACCGGCCGCTGGCGCGCTACTACTCGCGCGGCATTCCGGTGCACGTGCGCGGCCACGTGGTGCGAGTGCGGGTGCGGCTGTTCGAGCTGAGCCCCGACGCCAGTCAGTTCCTGATCTTCATGCCGGCGCTCAGCGCATTGCACGCCAACCATGCGGATCTCCGCGAGGCATACGATTCCGTTACCGATGGCTGGGTCGGGAACGGGCCGGGCGAGCTGTATGACCACGGCATGCTCGGTCCGAGACTCGTGGATGGCGGGTCGGGTGAGGC
>CBINCZ010000409.1:0-2758 GCA_966249295.1 uncultured Gemmatimonadales bacterium | reverse complement strand
GGGCAAGCTTGAGCCCCTCGGCGGTGTTGGTGTGGTACGGCCCCACCTGCACCCGCGAGAGCGCGGAGACCGGCACCTCTTCCGCTGAATCGTGGAAGACCACGACCCGAAGCGCATCGCCGGGGAACTGGGTCCGGATGAGATGCGTGAGCGCGAGCGCCACGCGCTTGGCCGGGGTGAAGCGGTCCTCGCCGTACAGGATCATCGAGTGGGAGCAGTCGAGCATCAGCACCGTCGCCGCCGACGAGCGATACTCCGACTGGTGCACCATGAGGTCGGGATAGTCGAGGTCGAGCGGGACGGTGAGGCCGGCGCGCGCGATGGAGCGACGAAGCGTGGCGGCAACGTCGAGGTTCAGGGTGTCGCCGAACTCATATGGCTTGCCCTCCGCCTCGGCCTCGACGCCGGTGGCGAGATGGGTGGTGTCGTGCGCGCCGGCGGCCGCGTGGCCGGTGGCACCCAGCAGCTCGCGCAGCGCCTTGTAGCCGAGGAAGTCGGTGGCCTTGGAGGTGAGGTCGAACTGCACGTTGCGGGCGGCCTCGCGCGCCTGGCCCGCCGGTCCCAGCACCGGCTGGAACCCTTGCGGCGCACGGGGCGCTTCCTTCGTCTCGAGATAGCCCTCGTTGATCAGCCGCTGCACAATGCCATCGAGCAGTTCGCCGAGCTGACGCTCGATTTCGGCGTCGCGGTCGGGATCGCCGGTGCTCTCGCCCCGGAGCAGCTTGAGCATCTCCGGGGTAAGCTGGCCCGACTCCATCAGCGCGCGAGTGATGGCCTCCTTCAGTCCATCGATGGACCGATCAGCCTCCGGCTCGCCCCACCAGTTGCTGCCACCCGCAAAGCCGCTCTGCAGGAGGAAATCGGTCAGCGAATCGAGCAGCGACTGGAGATTGACCTCGTCGGCGGCACCGGGCACGTAGCGGGAAAAGCGGGTGAAGCGCATGTATGCAGGATGGGCAGGATGGGCGGGATGGGCAAGGGAGGCGGGCGTGCGCAGCGATCTTACCAGGCCCGTGTAGGGGCGGCCTGCGGCCGCCCCTACACCGCGCGATCTTCCCCGCTCAAAGCCGCGGCCGCAGGCCGCCCATCACCGCGCGATCCATCCCGCCGCGCTGCACGGGTGGCATCGGGAAGCAAGTGGGCGGCCGCAGGCCGCCCTTACACGGGCCTGGAGAGATCGGAACATTACCGCACCCTCTTGACCATCCTCCCCGCCTCCAGCGACGTGCTGGTTTCCACCCCGTTGATGATCGCCACTTCCTCCACCGGAATACTCGACGGGTAGCGCTGGTTGAACTGCGCCAGCGTCATCCGGCTCGGCAGTTTCACCAGGTCAATCTTCTTCGGCTGGACGTTGAGCGCCGCCTGGTCGGTGAGCCGGTTGAAGCTGCCGATGATCTGGCGGAAGGCCGCGTCGTAGGCATTCAGGCTGTTGGCACCGGTGTAAGCCAGCAGCTGATAGGTGTTGCCGCCATAGCTCACGTAGGACACCAGCCCGCCGATCACGCCCTGCTCGGTCTGGGCCTGGAAGTAGCCGCTGGCGGCTGGGAGTCCGTTGATGGACGAGGAGCTCACCTGCCCCCGCTGGATGCCCTGCTGGTTGAGGAACTGCTGCAGCGCGGTGGACGGTGCCCCCTGCCCCAGCGTGAGCTGGAAGATGGCATCCTGTTGCTGGCTCACTGCCCTCACCGCCTGCTTGGTGTTCTGGGTCAGCCAGTTGGCCGGGATCTGGAACTGGAACTTCAGGTCAGGATGATAGAAGTGCCCATCCTTGAAATACCCCTCGCGCGGGTTGGGACCGTAGACCAGCCCATCGGTATGCTGGAGGAAGTCGGTGCGGGCGACGACCATCTTCGACAGGTCGCGGTTCAGCGAATCCACCCGGCGGAGCGCAATCTCGTAGCGATTGCCGGGATCGGGATGGGTCGAGAGCCAGGTCGGCAGCCGGCCTTCGGCCGGCGTCTCCCGGTCGAGGGTGTGGAACATCGCCGCCATCTCGCGCGGGTCGTAATTGTTCGACGTCATGTAGCGGAAGCCGAGCGCGTCGGCCTGGCTCTCGTCGTCCCGGCTGTACTTGAGGAACAGCACCTGCAGCCCCTGGCTCAGGAGCCCGCCGTACCTGGCCACCGTGGGCGAGAGGATGCTGCCGATGCCGAGCCCCAGCGAGGCGAGCTGCTGCTGGCTGATCTGCTGGACCGAGTGGCGCGCGGTGATGTGGCCGATCTCATGCCCCAGCACCGACGCCAGCTCCGCCTCGCTGTTCATGGCGCCGAGAATGCCGCGAGTGATGAACACGGGCCCGCCGGGCAGCGCAAAGGCGTTGACCGACGCGTCGTCAATGACGTAGAAGGCCCATGGCAGGTCGGGCCGCTCGGTGGTCTTGGCGATCTTGAGCCCGACCGAGCTCACGTACTGCTGCAGCGCCGCGTTGTCGACCAGCCCGTATGCCGCCTTCGCTTCCTCGGCGGCCTGCTGGCCCATCTGGATTTCCTGGGACTCCGAGACGAGGGAGATTTCCGACCTGCCGGTGACCGGGTTGGTGGCACAGCCGACCAGCAGGAGCAGCGCGATGGCTAGTGACCGGTGGCGCATGGGGGGCTCCTTTGGGGGTCGAGGGTCGAGGGTCGAGGGTCGAGCGTCGAGCGTCGAGCGTCGAGCGTCGAGCGTCGAGCGTCGAGCGCAGCGGAGCTTTCCCGTCCGTCCTTCCCGCGCAAGCGGGAATCCATGAGGGAGTCGCACATGGCACTTCACTTCGGCT
>CBINCZ010000408.1:0-2764 GCA_966249295.1 uncultured Gemmatimonadales bacterium | reverse complement strand
CCTGCGTGGCCGGCGCCACGACGCTCGATGTGGATGAGGACGGAAGCCGCTTCTCCGTGGACGGCAGGGTAATCGGTGAGGGCGACTGGATCACGGTGGATGGCGCCACCGGCCGCATCTACGCCGGCCGCACCACGCTCAAGCAGCCCGAGCTCTCAGACGACTTCCGGACGCTTATGGCCTGGGCCGACAAGGTGCGGCACCTCCGGGTCCGCTGCAACGCCGACACGCCCGCGGACGCACACCGGGGGCGCGAGTTTGGCGCCGAGGGCATCGGGCTCTGCCGTACCGAGCACATGTTCTTCGAGGGCGACCGGCTGGCCGCCATGCGCGAAATGATCGTTGCCACCGACGTCGAGGGACGGAAGCGCGCGCTCGACCGCATTCTGCCCATGCAGCGCGCCGACTTCGAGGCCATCTTCCGTGCCATGGACGGCCTGCCGGTCTGCATCCGGCTGCTCGATCCGCCGCTGCACGAGTTCCTGCCCAAGGACGGCGGGGAGATCGACGCGCTCGCTCGCGACATGGGCATCGAACCGGAGAGACTCCAGCGCATCGTGAGCAGTCTCACGGAAGTGAACCCGATGCTCGGCCTCCGGGGCTGCCGCCTCGGTATCATGTTTCCCGAAATCACCGCCATGCAGGCGCGGGCCATCTTCGAGGCCGCGTGCACGGTGGCCGCCGCGGGCGTGCGCGTGCTGCCCGAGGTGATGATCCCGCTTGTCGGCAACGTGATCGAATTCCGGAAGCAGGCGCAACTGGTGCGGGAGGTCGCCGACACGGTCTGCGCCGAACGGCATGCCAGTGTGGCCTATACGCTGGGCACCATGATCGAGCTTCCTCGTGCCGCGCTGACGGCCGACGCCATCGCCCGCGAGGCCCAGTTCTTCTCCTTCGGCACCAACGACCTGACCCAGACCACCTGGGGCCTCTCGCGCGACGACGCCGGCAAGATCCTGCCGCTCTATGTCGAGCAGGGCATCATCGAGGACGACCCGTTCCAGGTGCTGGACCAGGTCGGCGTCGGCAAGCTGATGAAGCTGGGTGTCGAGCTGGGCCGCGGCGCCCGCCCCGACCTCAAGGTCGGCATCTGCGGCGAGCATGGCGGCGAACCCGCCTCGGTGGCTTTCTGCGACCAGCTCGGCATGAACTACGTCTCCTGTTCTCCCTTCCGCGTCCCGATCGCCCGGCTCGCCGCAGCGCAGTCGGCCCTCACCCGCCGAGGTAGCACCGACCGCACACGTGCCACCGTGTAACCCCCTTGTCGTAACCAATCGGTGTCGTTTAGCGTATAGCGCGCAGCACGACATCCTCAGCGCATGCTGGTCGTGGCCGGCATGCGCTCACTTGTACCTTCAGTAGTGGAGATGGACCCGATGAGCAGGAAGCTTCTCTCGATCATGGCACTTGGGGCCATGCTGGCGCTCGGCGCATGCGGTGACGATGACAACGGTCCCAATGGTGACACACTGAGTGCCCAGGAGCAGGCGGCGCTCCTGCAGGCCCTGAGCAGCAAGGGGGTTATTGCGCCCGGCGCGATCGGGGCGATCAGTCCGCTGTTGAGTGAAGCGCAGGTCGGGTCCATGGGCCGCTTCGCAACGGTCGGCTCCCAGGTCAAGATCACCCTCGTTGACGGTGGTAGCAGCACCACCTCCGTCTTCACGTCGGTCACCGGCTGGGACGGGCTGGACGTCGGCGCCAAGACTGTTGACAGCGCCATCACCGTCGCCGCCATCGCTGAAGGCCAGGGCACCTTTCCCACCACGGTCAGCGCCGAGATCGAGGAGGGCGATGCCTTCGCCAGCTACTTCGACGGAAGCAACACGTTCCTCGCCGAGAGCGGACAGTTCAGCGTGACGAGCAGCAGCTTCGGCGCCACCGAGGACTGCCCCAACGTGCAGACCGGCAACGGTATCACGTCATGCCGGATCGCGTTCGGCACCATGAGCGGCAACTTCGATTTCACTGCCTCCAGCGCGTCAGACGATGACTACTCCCGCGGAAACACGTCGTTCAGCGTGCCGGCGGTGCAGCTCTCGATCACGCTGGAAGTGACGGAACAGTAAGGGGTCATCGATCGTCGGTCTTCGGTCGTCTGAAGGGTACTCGGCCATCGGTCTTCGGTCGTCGGGTGTTGTTGACGACCGAAGACTGAAGACCTGATCAGCCCTCCCTCGCTATATTCCCAGCTTCCCGCAACCGACTGGACTCTCATGACAACACCGCTCGTCGGGCTGGTGATGGGGAGCGATTCCGACTGGGATGTCATGCAGCACGCCGAGCTTCGGCTGCGCGAGTTTGGCGTCCCCTGTGAGCGGAAGGTGGTCTCGGCGCACCGCACGCCGGACCTGCTCTACCAGTACGCCGAGGAAGCCGCGGGCCGAGGGCTCCGCTGCATTATTGCCGGCGCGGGCGGAGCCGCCCACCTGCCAGGCATGCTCGCAGCCAAGACAACAGTCCCGGTGCTCGGCGTGCCGGTCCCCAGCCGCCACCTGCAGGGTCTCGACTCACTGCTCTCGATCGTCCAGATGCCAGCCGGCATCCCGGTGGCCACCTTCGCCATCGGCACCGCTGGTGCCGCCAATGCGGGGCTCTTTGCCGTGGCCCTGCTCGCCACCACCGACGCCACTCTTCGCCAGAAACTGGATCTCTTTCGGACGAGCCAGTCCGATCGCGTCCTCGGCCTGACACTGTCCGAGCCGGAATGATTCTTCCGGGATCAACGGTCGGCGTCCTCGGCGGGGGCCAGCTCGGCCGCATGTTC
>CBINCZ010000407.1:0-2772 GCA_966249295.1 uncultured Gemmatimonadales bacterium | reverse complement strand
GACCGGCAACGTGCACGCGCCGGTGGGCAAGGCCTCCTTCTCGGCCGCGCAGCTGAGCCAGAACGTGCAGGCCTTCATGGACACCATCGTCCGGGCCAAGCCGAGCGCGGCCAAGGGCACCTACCTGCGGTCCGCGACGATCTCGAGCACCATGGGGCCGGGGATCCGGCTGGATATGGCGGGATACCGATGAACAAGTCAGAACGGCAGTCAGCGGTGGAGGCACTGACGGCGCAGCTCAAGGCGTCGCCCAATGTCTACGTCACCGACTTCAGTGGTCTCAACGTATTGCGGATGACCGAACTCCGGCGCCGGATGCGCGAGGCGGGCGTCACCTACGTGGTGGTCAAGAATACCCTGGCCCGCCGGGCACTGGCGGCCAGCGAGATTCCCAGTCTCGACGAGCACCTGACGGGCCCCACCGGGCTCGTGCTGTCCAGCGACGCCCTCGCGGCAGCCAAGGTGATCACCGAGTTCGCCCGGGAGTTCGAGAAGCCCACGGTCAAGGCCGGGTACGTCGACGGCGCAGCTGTGGCACCGGCATACATCAAGCGGCTGGGCGAAATTCCGCCCCGGGATGTCCTCCTGGGCCAGTTCGCCGGCACGCTCAACAACGTTCTGTATTCGTTCGTCGCAGCCCTCGAGGCGCTTCGCGACCAGCGGCAGTCGTCCGCTGCTTAACCGTGGGGAGAGAGTGAAATGGCAACGACGCTGAGCAATGAAGAGATCCTCGAGGCGATCGGGGGCAAGACGGTGGTGGAACTCGCCGACCTGATCGACGCGTTCAAGGAAAAGTTCAACGTGACCGTGGCGGCCATGCCCGCCGGCGGCGCGGGGGCGGCTGGCGCGGCGCCTGCCGCCGAGGAGCAGAGCGAGTTCTCGGTCGTGCTGACCGGGGGCGGCGCCAAGAAGATCCAGGTCATCAAGGTGGTCCGCGAGATCACCAGCCTGGGCCTCAAGGAAGCCAAGGATGCCGTGGACAACGTCCCGAGCGTCCTCAAGGAAGGCATCTCGAAGGCGGAGGCCGAAGAGATCAAGAAGAAGCTTGAAGAACAGGGTGCGACCGTCGAGCTGAAGTAGCGCGAAGCGCTATCCCGACCCGGGGGCGCATGCCCCCGGGGAAGGGATCTGGCGACTTCAACCTGCTTTCAGTGAGACGGCATGCACGCTATTCGTCCAGTTCGGTTTTTGATGGTTCCGAGCCCCAGGACACCCCGCCCCCGGCGGGGATTCTGTGCTGGGGCCCTTTGTGCTGCGAGTGAGAGAGTCGGATGACGCATACCAGACCAGTCATCACGTTCAGTAAGCGGGAGAGCGGCATGCCCATGCCGAATCTCCTCGATATCCAGACCGCCGCGTTCCAGTCCCTGCTGGTCCCCGATGACGTGAACGGGGAGCGGCAGGATGTTTCGCTGGAGCGGGTATTCCGCGAGATCTTCCCGATCACCGACGTGAACGGGAAGTACAGCCTCGAGTTCCTCAGCTACTCGCTGGGCGAGGCCAAGTACTC
The DNA here is from genome assembly GCA_966249295.1 of uncultured Gemmatimonadales bacterium. GTDB lineage: Bacteria > Gemmatimonadota > Gemmatimonadetes > Gemmatimonadales > GWC2-71-9 > CAMLHP01. The sequence goes on along the minus strand of CBINCZ010000407.1, from coordinate 1,262 downwards.
CGTGGAGGAGTGCATCGAGCGGGACATGACCTTCGCTGCCCCGCTCAAGGCCCGGCTGCGCCTCGACGTGTTCGAGGAGGTGGAGGGCCAGCAGCGGCTCAAGAACGCGATCGAGAAGGAAGTCTACCTGGGCGAACTGCCCATCATGACGCCGCTCGGCACGTTCGTGATCAACGGCGCCGAGCGCGTCGTGGTGAGCCAGCTGCACCGCTCGCCGGGCGTGGTGTTCGAGGAGAGCACCCACCCCAACGGCCAGCGGCTCTTCAGCGCGCGCATCATCCCGTTCCGCGGCTCCTGGGTGGAGTTCACGATCGATATCCACGACGTGATCTACGTCCATATCGACAAGAAGAAGAAGTTCCCGGCCACGGCGCTGCTGCGCGCCTTCGGCTACGGGGGCAACGCCGACGTGCTGCGGCTCTTCTTTGCCACCAAGGAACTGGACCTCACCGAGAAGCACGACAGCCGGCATGAGCGCCGGGAAGTGCTGGGCGCGCTGCTGGCCGAGCCGGTGGCCGATCCGGAGACCCCGGACGCGCTGCTGGGCGACGTGGGCGACGAGCTCACCGCCGAGCGGGTGGCCGAGATGCGCCACAAGGGCGTGAAGACCGTCACGGTCTTCGCCGGCTACACCACGCTCGACCTGCGCGACGAGGAGCAGCCCACCTCGCACCGCGACAACGCCAACCACGTCCTCGCGTTCGACGTGGCCAATCAGGACGGCGAGATTCTCGCCTCCCGCGGCGACGAGCTGACTGACGCGCTCCGGCAGAAGCTGCTCAAGCAGGAGGTGCACAAGGTCGAGGTGCTGCTGCCGTCCAACCGGCCCGAGTCGGCGCTCATCAAGAACACGCTGGCCAAGGACCCGACCCACTCGGAGGCCGAGGCGCTGGAGCAGATCTACGCCCTCCTGCGTCCCGGTGACGCGCCCAATCTCGAGACAGCGCGCCAGCAGCTGCAGAAGCTGTTCTTCAACCCGAAGCGCTACGACCTCGGCCGGGTGGGCCGCTACAAGATCAACCAGCGTCTCAAGCTGCGGATCGACCCGAACCACACCGTCCTCACCGAAGAGGACTTCGTGGCCATCATCCGCTACCTGATCGACCTGGCGGACGGCCGCGGCTACACCGACGACATCGACCATCTGGGTAACCGGCGGATCCGTTCGGTGGGCGAGCTGATCGCCAACCAGTTCTCGGTCGGCCTCTCGCGCATGGCGCGGCTGGTCAAGGAGCGGATGAGCATCAACTCGGATCCCGAGA
>CBINCZ010000406.1:0-2803 GCA_966249295.1 uncultured Gemmatimonadales bacterium | reverse complement strand
CGGCAGGTCGCTCACCGGCAGCAGCCGGTACGCCACAATCCCGAAAAGCAGAATGCCGATCATGACCAGCGTGGTCATGACCGGCCGGCGGATGAAGAGTCCCGCGATATTCATGCACCCTCCTTCGCCACGGCCGGGGCCGGCTTCCGGATCTGTACCTTGGCCCCGTCACGAAGCAGGATCTGTCCGTCGGTTACCACCTGGCTGCCGGGCTGCAGGTCCGCGGTGATGACCGCGAGACTGTCATTGGTCCGCTCGACATCAACCGGCACCAAGGCCGCTGTGCTGTCCGGCCTGATCGCAAACACGAACGTGCCCGACTGGCCCGACACGACTGCGGGCGACGGGACGGTGAGCGCGCTGTCCTGCACGAAGAGCCGGATCCGCACGTTCACGAACTCGCCGGGCCAGAGCAGGCCATCCTCGTTGGGGAAGCGTGCCTTGAGGAGGATGGTCCCTGTGGTGGTGTCCACGGCGTTGTTGATGAAATCGAGCGTACCGATGCTGGCCTGTCCACCCGCCGTCGGTTCCACTCGCACCGGCAGCGAATTATCGCGCCGGCGCTGGAGCTCCGCGAGGTTGCCCGCTGGAACCGAGAAGCGGGCCAGGATGGGCCGGATCTGATTGATGGTGACCAGCGGGGACGGGTCCGAGGCGCGCACGAGGTTGCCTTCCCGCACCAGCAGGCTTCCGGTCCGGCCACTGATGGGCGCACGAATGGTGGCATACTGAAGGTTCAGTCGTGCCTCTTCCACGGCCGCCTGGCTCGCGGCCAGCGTCGCGCTGGCAGCAAGGGCGTCAGTGCGCGCCTGGTCACTCTGCTGCGCGGTGACATACTCCTTCTCGGCCAGCGTAGCATATCGCTTCGCCTGCTGCTCGGCCTGCTCGGCGCGCGCCTTTGCGCCGGCCAGGTTGGCTTCGGCCTGCTGCAGCGCCGCACGGAAGGGACGCGGGTCAATCTCGAAGAGCACCTGGCCCTTCTGGACGTTGTCCCCCTCGTGGAATGCTACCCGGATGATCTGTCCGCTGACCTGCGGCGCCACCGCGACCGTCTGCACCGGCTCGATGGTGCCGGTCGCCGACAGCTCATACGGCACCGGCCCCTGCTTCACCAAGCCAACCGTCACCGGCGTCGCCGCTGGCGCGGGCGGCTTGCCATCGCCGCAGGCGGCGAGCAGCAGGAGGCAGGCGAGAAGCGTCGATCGCGAAGAAAAATCAGTCATTGCCGGGTGCCGAAGGTGTCGAGTCCTGGATGAGCCTGAGCGAGCTGCCGCCCTGGGTGTCGAGCACGCCCGCGTCATGCGCCAGCTGCGCCAGCGAGACGTTCCACTCGAGCCGCGCCTGAATGCGTTGGGCCCGAGCGTCGGCGAGTGCACTCTGGGCCGCGAGCAGGTCGAGCACGGTGCCAACGCCTTCCTTGTACCGTGCCAATGCTACCTGCGTGGACTGCTCCGCGCTCGCCAGCAGGTCCTCCGCCGTGTGGACCCGTCGGGTTGCGGTCTGCAGGGTATAGTATGAACTGAAGACCTCGAAAATCACCTGCTGTCGCAGGCTCGCCGCCCCGGCCCGCGCGGCCTCGGCGGAATACTGTGCGCTCTTGAGGTCGTAGCGTCGCGAGAGGCCGCTGAAGATCGGGATGCTGAGGCCGAGGGAAACCGAGTAGTTGTCGGAGCCGTTGGGAATGTTGGTAGCGTAGGTGCGTCCGGCGTTGGCGCTGAGGCGAAGCTCCGGTAGCAGCGCCGACCGCGCATCGCCGACCCGCGCGGCAGCCGCTTCGGCCTGGGCGCGTGCGGCGGCCAGGTCCGGCCGTCCGGCGACCGCTGCGTCAATGAGCTGCTGAACGCTGTCGGCCAGCACTGCCACTGGCACCTCAGCGGCCGTGGTGTCGACGTCGTACGGCACATTCGCAGGAAGACCGAGCGCCAGCGCCAGCGCGCCGCGCGTCGTCGCGAGCGATCCCTCGGTGCTCTGCATGGCAAGCTGCGCCTGGCTCAGTGCGGTCTTCGCCTGCAGCACGTCGGCGACGGTGGCGAATCCAACGCGACGGCGCTCCTCCGCGGCCGCCAGATTGACCTGGGCTTCCTTGAGCGACGTTGCCTGCGCCTCCAGCAGTGCCCGCGTGGCCACGTACTGGAAATAGCTCACTTCGATCTGCAGGACTGCAGCCTGGAGCACCGCGTTGTGATTGAAGTCAGCCGCGACCAGCTGCTCGCGAGCCGATCCCACGCGCCCGTTCCGTCCGCCAAAATCCAGCAGCAGCCAGGAGAGCGAGAGACTGGGCGCGAGGACTGACTGCTGGACCGCGGTGCGGCCCTGGCTGGCCGTGGTCTTGAGCCGGGTGGCGTTCACGTCGCCGTCGAGCGTCGGCAGCCACTCCCCGCGCGCGGAGCCATACGTGGCCGCCGCGGCGCGGGCCCGGGCCCACGACTGGCGGGTCGCGGTGTTGTTCTGGAGCCCGATGTCGATCAGCTCCGCCAGTGTCAGGCGGTTCACCCGGTCCGCGATATCCGATGGCAGCGCGACATCCTGGGTGACCGTGTCGGCGGCATTCCGCTGCGTGAGTGCCGGCGGCGGCACCCAGGGCTCAGCCGGCCCCGGCGCCGTCCCGGCCACTCCCTGCACTGACGGAGTGCCAACGCACGCTACTATAAGGAAGGAGAGGACCGTGAAATGGAGAGATTTCATCCTGATCAGTACGGGGAATGGGGGGGATTTGTTGATGGACGCGGGACGCGGGACGCGGGACGCGGGACTCGAGACTCGGGAGGTCGCCCTGCAATTCGCCTCTTCCCTGCGCTCAGGG
>CBINCZ010000405.1:0-2806 GCA_966249295.1 uncultured Gemmatimonadales bacterium | reverse complement strand
CCTGCCAGGTGACGGGAAGATGCGCCGGCTCGATGAACTGGGGCCGGCCGATCAGGGTGACGCGGGGGGAGCGGAAGATTTCCATGAAAGGCTTGGGGCTTAGGGCTTAGGGCTTAGGGCTTAAGGATCAAGGGGTCGCAAGTCGCAGGTCATAAGCCTTGCGCCCTACGCCTTACGCCCTACGTCAACTCAATTCTCGACACCGCATACCCCGCATTCCGTTCGATATCACGCAGGGCGAGGGCAATGTCGGCCGGGATCGGGGCGGCATGGCGGCCCACCTTCAGGTGATCCACCGGCGGCGCCGAGCCCAGCTTGATGCCGGGGTTCAAGATACCATGGGGGTCAAACGCGCGCTTCGCCAGCGCGAAGAGCGCCATGATTTCCTCGCCGAACACCTCGGGCAGGAGGGGTGCGCGAAGCCGGCCGTCGCCGTGCTCGCCGCTCGGCGTGCCGCCGAGACGTACCACGGCAGCCGTGACATCATGGAGCAGCGCGGAGACGCGCGCTTCCCATCCACCCTCAGTGACATCGGGGAGCAGGTTGCAGTGGAGGTGTCCGTCGCCGGCGTGGCCGAAGAGCACGACCTCCAGCTGGTGACGCTCCGCCGCCTGCCGTACTGCGCGCACGTAGTCACCCAGCTTCGCCACTGGCACGCAGCCATCCTCGATCACTTGGAGTGAGCGACGCGATTCGGGTAGTTGCGCCAGGATTGGACTCGCCGCATGGCGAAGCGCCCAGATCCGTTGCACATCGCCATCCTCGAGCGCGGTCTCGACCGTGACCGCATGAGGCGCCACCGCGGCGGCCGCTCGCGTGGCGACGGCGCGCGCGGCCTCATCGCTGTCCGCCTCGAACTCAACCAGCAGGACAGCATCGAGCGCTTCGACGTCTGCCAGGTCGGCCCGATCGCCGACCAGCTCGAGGAATGTGCGGTCGAGCATCTCCACGGCAGACGGATGGTGGTCGAGCAGTGCACCGACCGCATCGGCCAGTTGGTCGAGCGAAGCCAGCGACACCCGGAGCGCAGTGGTCGTGGAAGGGATGCGGTCGAGCCGCCAGGTGATGCCGGTAACGAAGGCCAGCGTGCCCTCGGATCCGATGATGAGGTCGAGCAGGTCGCCTGACTTGAGCCAGGCATCGAGCGCGTAGCCGCTGGAATTCTTCCGGGTGTGCGGGAAGCGGCTTCGAATGAGTGACTCGGCGGCGCGGATGGCGGGCGCCGCATCGCTCTCGAACCGGCGCACCGCCGCCACCGCCGATGGTGCGGGGCGGCCGCGATCGAGCCGCAGGGTTTCGCCGTCGGAGGTGAGCAGGGTCAGTCCCTGGACCCACGGCCGCACGCTGCCATAGCGCACGCTGCGCGCTCCGGAGGCATTGGTGGACACCATGCCGCCGAGGGTGGCCCAGCGTCCGCTGGAGGGATCGGGCGGGAGACGCAGTCCTTCCTGCGAAGCGGCCGCCCGCAATTCTTCCCAGGTGATGCTGGCAGAGGTTTCCGCACGTTGCTGCGGCCTGTCCACCGTGAGTGTGCGTGGCTCCAGTCCGGTGAGGTCGACGATCACGTCCGGGCCGACGTTGCCGCCGCCCATGGCGCTGCCGGCGCCACGAGGGATGAGGCCGGTGTCGTGCTCCACCGCCCAGCGCAGCAGCTGCCGAAGATCCTCCACCGACCTCGGCACCGCTACCGCCGCCGGTTCGATCCGGTAAATCCCGGCTCCTTCCGAGTACGCCGCGCGCGTGCGCTCGTCGGTGTGGAAGGGGATGGTGGGTGGGTGCATGATGAAATAAGGCGGGAAGGCGGGAAGACGGGAAGGCGGGAGGTAAGTCGGGAAGACGGGAGGTCGGGAAGGCGGGAAGATCTGCAGGAGTGCGCACTTCCCGTCCTCCCGCCCTCCCGTCTTCCCGCCTATTATTAGCCATGCCCGACGCACCACGCGCACAACTGATCCATATAGATGTCGATCGCCGGCTTGGCCACGAGTGGGACGAGTGGGACGGGAAGCCGCTGCCCAACGCCGGCAACTTCGATTCGCCGCCTTGGCTCTTCTTTGCCTGGTCGGTGGCTGCGATGGCGGGGTTCTTCCTGCTGGCGGCGGCGGCCATCTATCTCTTTGCTCCCCGCCTCTCACTCCTGCACCCGGCCGTCCCCACCACGCTGTGGACTGCGCTGGCAGTCGTGGCGATCGGCTCGCTCCTCTGGTGGGCGCTGCTGCTCGGCTCGAACGTTTCGCACCAGCCGCTCCTCCCCGAACGCCTGGCCGAACGCGGTCCGTTTCTCAGGCTCATGCGCCTCACATCCCGCGTCTCGAACCTGTTTGGCTGGCGCGATTGGGTGGAGAATGCGTCGGTCAAGGTGTACAACGAGCTGGCCTCGCACCGGGGCCGGAAGGTGGGGCAGGGTGAGCTGCTGGTGCTGATTCCCCGCTGCCTGTCCAAGCAGACGCTCGACGGCGTGCTCGGCATCGCCGGCAAGTATGAGGTGCCGGTCTTCGTGGCCACGCGCGGCCAGCTGGCCCGGCGCGTGATCCGCGAGCGCCGCCCGCGTGCGGTCGTGGCCGTGGCCTGCGAGCGCGACATGGTGAGCGGCCTGCATGACGTAGCGGGGAAGGTGCCGGTGCTGGGACTCACAATGACGCTGCCATCGGGGCCCTGCAAGGACGCGTCGCTTGACTTGCCGAAGCTGGAAGAGTGGGTGAGGAGCTACGTTGTAGACGGCTAGACGGCTAGACGGCTAGACGGCTGGACGGCTAGACGGCTGGTTCTTACCCTTGAGTTCCAGCCGCCCAGCCGCCCAGCCGCCCAG
>CBINCZ010000404.1:0-2813 GCA_966249295.1 uncultured Gemmatimonadales bacterium | reverse complement strand
AACTGGATGATCCAGGCCATCGAGCAGCGCCGGCAGACCATGCTCAAGGTCATGAACTTCATCGTGGACCGGCAGCGCGACTTCTTCGAGAAGGGCATCGAGCACCTCAAGCCGCTCACCCTGCGCGAAGTGGCCGAAGTAATCAACATGCACGAGAGCACGGTCAGCCGAGTCACCAACGAGAAGTTCGTCCAGACGCCGCGCGGCGTCCTGCCCCTCAAGTTCTTCTTCTCGAGCGCCCTGGCCACGGCATCGGGCGAGGACGCCAGCGCCCGGTCCATCCGCGCCAAGCTGCAGAAGATGGTGTCCGAGGAAAACCAGGCCAAGCCGCTCACCGACCAGCATATCTTGCATCTCTTTCAGGAACAGGGGATCCAGATCGCCCGGAGCACCGTAGCCAAGTACCGGGACCAGCTCGGCATCCTGCCCGCCCGCATGCGGAAACGCGTATGAGCAACACACCGGCGCGCCTGCCGGTGGACGTGAGCGTGCTGGTCCCGGCCAAGGATGAGGCCGAGAACCTTCCGGAGTTCGTGCACCTCTGCGGCGAGGCGCTCACCGCCGCCCGATTCAGCTTCGAAGTCATCGTGGTGGATGACGGGTCACGCGACGATAGCGCCGCGGTGCTGGGCGAGCTGCGGCAGCGTTTCCCGTTCCTCCGGGTGGTGACCCATCGTCGCCAGCGGGGGATCGCCGATGCGCTCCGCTCGGCACAGGACGTGGCCCGCGGCGACGTGTGCGTGTTCTATCCCGCCGACCTCCAGTACCTTCCCGAGGACATCCCGGCGCTGGTCAATCCCATCCTCAGCGGCGCGGCGGATATCGTTACTGGCACCAAGCAGGGGAAGTACGAGAAGGCATTCGTCTCCCGGATCTACAACACCCTGTGCCGCTGGCTGTTCGGGGTGCGGGTCACCGACCTCAACTCGGTCAAGGCCTGGCGACGCGAGGTCATGCAGGGCATGCCGCTGCGTCCCGACTGGCACCGGTTCATGGTCGTCATCGCAATGGCGGACGGCTACCGGCTCACATCGCGTCCGGTGCCGCTGCATCCGCGCCGCGCCGGCGTCTCCAAGTTCAACTGGAAGCGCATCCCGATCGGGGTGCTGGACCTGCTGTCGGTCTGGTTCCAGCTGCGCTTCGGCCGGAAGCCCATGCTCTTCTTCGGGCTGGCCGGTGCGGCGCTGTTTTTCATTGGCCTGGTGGCCGGGATCGTGGCGCTGGTGCTCCGGTTCGGCTACGGCATCGGATTCCGTCCCCTGCTCAACCTGGTAGAGACGATGGTCATCAGTGGCATTGCGCTCTTCGGGTTCGGCTTCGTGGGCGAGATCGTCGCCGGTCAGCGGGAAGAGACCCGGGAGCTGCTGCGCCGCCTGGCCAGCGCCGAACCACCCGGCGACCCGCAGGACTGAATGGCATGCGGGTCGCCTTCCTGACCCACAACTATCCACGTCACGCCGGCGATCTCTCCGGCGCGTTTCTGTCCACGCTCGCGCACGCGCTGGTGGCGCGGGGCATCGAGGTCACGGTGATCGCGCCCAGCGACCGCGGCAACGTGGGCGAGCCGATGGACGGCCCCGTGTCTGTGCGACGCGTCCGATATGCCGGCGCCCGCCATGAGACGCTCGCCTACGCCGGCAACATGGCTGATGCTGCCCGCACGGTCGCCGGTCTCAGGGCATTGACCGCGCTGCGCTCGGCGCTCCGGCGCACGGCGGATGAAGTGATGGCTGGCGGGGCCGATCTCCTGCATGCGCACTGGTGGGTGCCGGCAGGGCTCTCGGTGCCGAAGGGCTGCCCGTATCTCCTCACCAGTCATGGCACCGACGCCGCGCTGCTCAACCGGTCGGCGCTCGCGCGCCGGCTGGCCCGGCCCGTGTATCGCAAGGCCCGACTGGTCAGCGCCGTGTCGAACGAGATGGCGCTCTGGATCCAGCGCGCCACCGGACGGCCCATCCCGCCCGGCCATATCCACGCGATGCCGGCCGATACATCGCGCTATGGCTGGAGTGAGGGCGGGGACGGCGCTATCGTCGTCGCCCGACTCACGGCCCAGAAGCGGGTGGATCTCGCGATCCGGGCGATCGGCGTCCTCTCTACGTTGGGGGCGCGGCTCCCGCTGACCATCGTGGGAGACGGCCCCGAACGCGCCGCCCTGGAGCAGCTGGCGGTCGATCTGGGCGTGAGCCGCGATGTGCGCTTTGCCGGTGCGCTTCCCACCACGGAGATCCCCGCCATTCTTCGGCGTGCCGATCTCATGTACTTTCCGGCCGTCGGCGAAGGGTTCGGGCTGGCGGCTGCCGAGGCGCTGATGAGCGGCGTGCCGGTCATCGCCTGCTGGGACGGGGGCGGAGTGCTCGACATCGTCCCGGAGACCGGCGCCGGGCGGCGTGTCATCCCGTCCGCCGATGCGCTCGCCGATGCCACGCTGGACATGCTGGCCGATGAGCAGCGCATCTACAAGGCGCGCGAGGTGGGGCAGGCATGGCGAGCACGGCTCAAGCCGGAGAACGTGGCCGTAACGGTCGAGGGGTGGTATCGCGAGGCGCTGGGTGAATAACCGCTGGCTCAAGCTGGCCGGCTGGCTGGTGGCGCTGGTGGTCGCGGTGTTCGCCATCCGCGCGCTGCTGCGCGAGTGGCACGCGCTCGTGACCCAGACCGTGACGTGGCACGTGCGGCCGCTCTACCTTCTCGGCGCCGTGCTCCTGGTGCTGGCCAATTATGCCATCCTCATCCAGGCGTGGCGAATCATGCTGGAGGGCTGGCAGCAGTCGCTGCCGTTCCTCGCCAGCGTGCGGATCTGGCTGGTCTCG
>CBINCZ010000403.1:0-2813 GCA_966249295.1 uncultured Gemmatimonadales bacterium | reverse complement strand
TGGACGTGGTCATCGGCACCCATCGCCTCCTCTCCAAGGACGTGAAGTTCCACGATCTCGGCCTGCTCATTGTGGATGAGGAGCATCGCTTCGGCGTCCGCCACAAGGAACGGCTCAAGGCGTTCCGCCTGGCGGTGGATGTGCTAACGCTCACGGCAACGCCGATTCCGCGAACGCTGCACCTGAGCCTTGCCGGCCTGCGTGATCTCTCGCTGATCGAGACCGCGCCGCGGGACCGCTCGCCGGTGCTGACCTTCGTCGAGCCGTGGGACGACGCGCTGCTGGAGGAGGCGCTCGCGCGCGAGGTGGATCGCGGAGGGCAGGTGTTCTTCGTCCACAACCGGATCGAGACGATCGACACGATTGCGGAGCGGGTGCGCCACCTGGCGCCGCGGGCGCGCGTGGGCGTGGCCCACGGCCAGCTGCCGGCGGAGGAGTTGGAGGAGGTGATGCGGCGCTTCGTCGCGGGCGACGTGGACGTGCTCGTGACCACGATGATCGTCGAATCGGGTCTCGATGTGCCCAACGCCAACACGATGATCGTGCATGATGCCCACCGGTTCGGGCTGGCGCAGCTCTACCAGCTTCGCGGCCGGGTGGGCCGCAGTCACCGGCGGGCGTACTGCTACCTGCTCGTGCCCGACATGATCGACCGCGACGCAGAAGAGCGCCTCAAGGTGCTGGAGCATCACAGCGACCTGGGGGCCGGCTACCGCATCGCACTCAAGGACCTGGAGATCCGGGGGGCCGGCAACCTTCTGGGCGCGGAACAGTCGGGCCACGCGCACGCCGTCGGGTTCGATCTTTACATGCGATGGCTGGAGGAAACCGTGCGCGCCCTGCGCGGCCGGGGGGAGGAAGCGCCGGCGCCGCCCGACGTGGTGCTGGACGCGGCAGCCCACCTGCCCGACAGCTACGTGGCGGACGATGACGTCAAGCTGGATATCTACCGCCGACTGGCGCGGGCGGAGTCGTCTGGCGAAATTGATGGGCTTGGCGCTGAACTGCGCGAGCGGTTCGGGCCCCTGCCGGAGCCGGCGGCCACCCTGCTGCACCTGAGTCGCCTCCGGCGACTGGGTGCGGTGCTGGGGCTGCAGCACGTCACCCTCCGGGGCGATGAAGCCCGGCTCACGTTCCGCGAAGGCGCCGTGCCACGTCTCGCCGCCCTGTCCGCGGCGCTCGACGACGTCCAGCTCGCGGCCGATGTTCGCCGCACCGTACCGTTGTCTCTCCGGATCCAGCGCCTGGGCGGAGAGGCGCTCACCCCCGCCTTGGTCCGCGCCCTCCGGGTAGTGGCGGGCCATGCGGAGGCCCCCGGCGCGCCAGAGTGAGTGCCGGACTGTCTTTCACCTCATGGAGCAGGCATGCGTCGTCTGATGCTGTTGGTCGCATTGGTGGCTCTCACCGGATGCTCGGATTTGAAGAGTCTCTTCAAGGCACACGCCGATGAGGCCGCCACCGCGGGATCCCTGACGCTTACCTCCGAGCGGCTGGCCGAGATCCTGGTCGGGCCCAAGGGGGTGCGACTCAACAGCGATGCCGCCCAGTTCGTGACCGGGCTCTGGCTCGATTACGCGCTGTTCGCCGAGGCGGTCGCCGATGGCAGGCTGCCCAGCGATTCGGCGGCGGTTGCCCAGGCTCTCTGGCCCGCAGTCACCAATATCACGGCCACCCGCTGGTACGACTCGGTAGTGGCGCGCAACCTGAGCCTGACCGACGCCGGCCTGGACAGCGTCTTCACCAACGGTCCGCTGCGCGTCTTCCAGCATATCCTGTTTACGGTGTCACAGACGGCGACACCCGAGGAGCGGGAAGCAGCGCACAAGAAGGCAGAAGCGGCGCTGGCACAGGTCCAGAAGGGCACCAACTTCGGCGCGCTCGCGGCCAAGCTGTCCCAGGATCCGGGCAGCGCGCGGGACAGCGGGTATCTCCCGCCGGCGGCGCGGGGGCAGTACATGGTTTCCTTTGACAGCGCGGGCTGGTTGCTGGCGCCCGGCCAGGTTAGTGGCATCATCGAGACGCCCTACGGCTATCACATCATCCGCCGCCCGACGCTCGCCGATGCCCGGAGCCGGTTCGAGGACGCGGCCGAGCAGGTGGTGAAGCGGCGCGTCGATTCGCTCTATTTCGACAGTCTTTCCACCACGAAGAAGCTCGAGCTGGTGCGGAGCGCGCCGGCGCGGGTGCGTGAGGCGCTGGACGACAAGGAAACGGCGCGGATGTCCAGCGACGCGCTGGCTACGTGGAGCGGTGGCAAGCTGACCGTATCCTCCCTCATGCGCTGGGTGGGCGAGCTGCCGCCCGCCTACCAGGCCCAGCTGCCGGCCATCCCCGATTCGATGCTGGTGCAATACGTCCGGCGAGTGGCGCAGAACGAAATGCTGCTGCAGGAAGCCAAGCAGGCCAATGTGACCCTGAGCCAGGAAGAATGGGCCGGCCTGCAGCAGCAGTATCGCGCGCAGGTGGACTCGCTCAAGAGCGAGATGGGGCTGGGCTCGGATGTCACCGATTCCACCATCGCCGCCACCGAGCGCCACCAGGTCGCGGCACTCAAGCTCAAGGGCTATTTCGATCACATCGTGGCCGGGCAGCAGCGGGCCCGTCCGCTTCCGGCCTCGCTGGGCGACGTGCTGCGCGACCGGATCGAGCACCATGTCTATCAGGGCGGCATCCAGCGCGGCCTCGAGCTGGCCCAGCGCAAGAAGGCGCAGCAGGCGCTCGACACGACCGAGACCGCCCCGACCGGCCAGCCGCCCGCGATGCAGCCGGCCCCGGGCCCGGCGCCGCTGCAGGGAGACAGTGGGTCGTAAGTC
>CBINCZ010000402.1:0-2814 GCA_966249295.1 uncultured Gemmatimonadales bacterium | reverse complement strand
CATGACCCGCTCCACTGCCTGCCGCCCGGAGTCGGAGAGCCGCTCGAGGTCGCCCAGCACCTGGACCCGGACGCCCTTCTCGCGCAACTCCTCCGACTCGCGCGCGATGTATTCCTCGAGCAGGCCCATGAGCGCATCGATCTCGCTCTGGGGCCGCTGCCAGTTCTCGGTGCTGAAGGCAAAGAGGGTGAGCACTTCCACGCCGGCGTCGAGGCAGCCCGCCACGACCTCGCGCACCGCTTCCATCCCGGCATGATGCCCGAGCGGCCGTGGCAGCGAGCGGCCGCGGGCCCACCGGCCATTGCCATCCATGATGATGGCAATGTGCTGGGGCACCGCCCCGTTCAGGCGGACCTGTTCCAGCGCGCCGTCGGCCATGCGCTCAGACTTCCATGATCTCGGCTTCCTTCACCGAGACCAGCTGGTCGATCTGCTTGGTGTGCTCATCGGTGAACTTCTGGATGTCCTTCTCGGCGCGGCTCTTATCGTCGTCGGAGACGTGCTCGACCTTCTTGATGCGCGCGATGGTCTCGGTCCGCGCATGGCGAACCGCCACCTTCCCTTCCTCCGCGAGCTTGCGCACCACCTTCACCAGCTCCTTGCGACGTTCCTCCGAGAGCGCAGGGAGCGGCACCCGGATCATCGTGCCCTGGCTCGCGGGATTGAGGCCGAGTCCGGCATCGCGGATGGCCTTCTCGATGGCCTGCGACAGGCCCTTGTCAAACGGCTGCACGTTGAGCATCCGCGGCTCCGGCGCGGACACCATGGCCACCTGGTTGAGCGGCACCTGGGTGCCGTAGGCATCCACCCGGATCGTATCCAGGAGCTGGGGCGATGCCTTGTTGCTCCGGATGCCCTGCAGCTCGCGGCGGCTGGCATCCACGGCCTTGGACATCTGCTCCTTGGCGTGGCGAATGAGTTCCGGAATCGTGCTCATCGAACGATCGTCCCGACCCGGTCACCCTGCAGCACACGTGAGATGGCGCCGGGCCTGTTCATGTTGAAAACGATGATGGGGAGGTTGTTCGCCTTGCAGAGCCCGAAGGCATTGGCATCCATGACGGCGTAATTCTTGACAATGGCTTCCTGGAACGAGAGCTCAGGAATGAACTCCGCATTCGGATTCTTGCGTGGATCGCTGGTGTAGATGCCATCCACGTTGGTGGCCTTCAGAATGACTTCCGCCTCGATCTCGAGCGCGCGGAGCACACCGGCGGTGTCGGTGGAGAAGAAGGGATTGCCCGTTCCACCGGCGAAGATGATGAGCCGCCCCTTTTCCAGGTGCCGGATGGCACGCCGGCGGATGTACGGCTCGGCCAGTGACTCCATGCGGATGGCGGTCATGACCCGGGTGTCCACGCCGATCTTTTCCAGGACATCCTGCACCGCCAGTGCGTTGATGACGGTGGCCAGCATGCCCATGTAGTCGGCGGACACACGATCGAGCCCCTCGCGGCTGGCGACGGCACCACGGATGATATTGCCGCCGCCCACCACGAGGCAGAGGTTCACGCCCAGGGCGTGAACCGCCTTCAATTCCTCGGCGAGGGCCTCGACGACGCCATAGTCGAGACCCTGCCCTTTGTCGCCTGCCAGCGCCTCGCCGGAAATCTTGAGCAGGGCGCGACGGTAGGCGAGCGGCATCAGGCGCCGACCTGGAACCGCACGAAGCGCGTCACCGACAGCTCCTTGCCGGCCTTGCTGACCAGCTGGCCCACGGTCACGGTGTCGTCGCGCACGAAGGGCTGCTCCAGCAGCGTACGCTCGGCCACGAACTTCCGCAGCTTCCCGTCCACGATCTTGGCCCGGATCTGCTCCGGCTTCCCTTCCTGCGCCACCTGCTCCTCGGCGATGCGCCGCTCACGATCGAGCATGTCGGCAGGAATGTCTTCCGGCCGCACGCCGAGCGGATCGGCGGAGGCGATGTGCAGGGCGACGTCGCGCGCGACGGTGTTAGCCGCCTCGTCGCCCGGGCCGCTCATGGCTACCAGCACGCCGACCATGCCGTTGTGGTGGAGATACTGTCCCACCACGCCGTCGTTCTGCACCAGCTTGGCATAGCGACGGAAGGCCATGGCCTCGCCAGTCTTGCCGGAAACTTCCTTAACGACCTGGCCCACCGTCTTGCTGGTGTCGGCGGTCCATTGCGCGGTATCCAGCGAGGAGCCCTCGGCGACACCCTCCGGCGCGCTGGCAAGCACCTGCTTCGCGAGCGCGCGCGCCAGGTTCTGGAAGTCCTCGGTGCGGGCCACGAAGTCGGTCTCGCAATTGAGCTCCACCATGGCGCCGCTCTTGCCGTCCGCGGCCATCTTGACCACGACAACGCCCTGCGAGGCGCTGCGGCCGGCGCGCTTCTCGGCCTTGGCTATGCCCTTGGCGCGGAGCAGCTCGGCTGCCTTCTCCATGTCGCCGCCCGCTTCCTCGAGCGCCTTGCGGCAATCGAGAATGCCGGCACCGGTCCGGGCCCTGAGCTCACTGACTTCCTTGGCTGTAATCGTTCCACTGGTCATGTTCGTAACCCGCAAAAGGTTCGTGAATCGGGTGAATATTAGTCAAAACCGCCGCCCTTGGCCCGTCGGGCCGAAGGCGGCGGTCGGGCGTCCGGGGTTGAGCCCCGTGCGCCTAGGCGTCGGAGCCGGGTGCCGTGCTGGGCTCGGCCGCGCCCTCGCCTTCGGTCCGCAGCCGCGCCGCGATGGCTTCCGGCTTGGGACGCCGCTTCCGGCGGCCGGGCCGGCGGCGCTTGCGATCCTCGGTACCGTCGTCGGCTGCGAGGTCACTGGTGTAGATCTCGCCTTCGGCATCCTCGCCTGCCTC
>CBINCZ010000401.1:0-2831 GCA_966249295.1 uncultured Gemmatimonadales bacterium | reverse complement strand
ACAGCAAGCCGCCTGCCCGGAGCCAGTTTCGCTGACCAGGGGGCAGGCATTCCGGACGCCGTGCGCGCCTGGCAGTGGCTCACCCTCGGTCGCGCTGTGCTCCCGGTGTCCGTGCAGGCAGCACGTGGTACACCGGGCGCGCTTCTGGTCGCGGGCCCGCACGACTCGCTGCCGGGAACAGTGACGTTCCAGCTTCGCGGTGCGCCTGGAGCGCGTGACACTTTCACGCTTCGCTCAAGCGCACCCTGGCTCACCGCACCCGAGCGGCTGACACTCGCTGATTCTGCCCACGTCACGCTTACACTCAACAGCGCCAACGTCGGCAGCGCGCCGATGACCGGCCTGGTTTCGGGCTGGAGTTCGGACACGCTTGCCGGCCCTGCGTTCCGCCTGGTCACCATCATTGCGCGCGCGGCGCCCAGCCGCGCGCGCTTCACCGATACGCTCGATGTGGCCGAGACTCGTCAGCATTTCTTCGTGGCCGATTCGGGCGTGCCGTTCAATGTGCGGGTGACGGCGGATGCCACCGGCGTGCTGGCATTCCTGCACCAGCCAGGCGGGATGCCATTCCTTGACGGCGTGTCGCTGGCGGCGGGCAGGGGCGAGGATGCAGCGCTCTTCCGGGTCGATGCCCGCGATGCGGCGCCGGGCTACTGGCAGGTCTCCGCCGCTGCCTCGGGCGGACCCGCCGTGGTGACAATATCCCTCGAGCCGGCGCCGGTGACCGCGTCGCTGCAGCGTCACGGCGACAGCGTGATGGCAACGCTCGTGAACCGTACCGATAGTGCCGTCCATGGCCAGCTGCTGATGGGTCTGCTCGGCGCGGAACAGGCGATCGACGTGCAGGCCAGTGGCTCTGAGGCCGTCCGCCGGCAGGTCGTGGTGCCCGCATGGGCCCGTTACCTCGTGGCCGACGTCATGATGCCGCCTGCACAGTGGGAGCGGCTCACCGACTTGGGCGTCATCCTGTACGATTCCGCCGGCACCCAGCTGGAGCAGTCGCCACTCAATTACGCCCACGGCCGGCTGCATCACGCCTTCGACGGAGCACCGGGCACCGTTACCCTTGGGCTCTTTCCCGGCTTCGCGGATTCGGCCGGGGCGTCCAGCTGGCAGGTTGAGGTGCGGCTCCGCTTCTATGCGGAGAACCCTGTGCGGATTTCGGAAACCGGCGCCCGGACGTTCACGATTCCGTCGCGCGGCAGCGTCCGCGTGAGCGAACCGTGGGCCGAACCGGACTGGACGGTGGCGCCTGGCGCAGGCCTGCTGGGCGTCGTGACGATCGATACTGGCGCCGGCGACTGGTCTGCCGAGGCAGTCCTGCCGGCCACCACGGGAACTCCAACACCATGACTCGCAGCATACGCGTCGCCGCAGGGCAGGGGTTCTGGGGCGACTGGCTCGAAGCGCCGGTGCGACAGGTCACCGACGGCCCCATCGACTATCTCATGATGGATTACCTGGCCGAAGTCACCATGTCCATCATGCAGAAGCAGAAGGGCCGGAATCCCGCCATGGGATACGCCCGCGATTTTCCCCAGGTGATGGAGCGGATCCTTCCCACCATGGTGGAGCGGGGCGTCCGCGTCACCTCCAATGCCGGTGGGGTCAACCCGCGCGGGTGCGCGGAGGCGGTCCTCGAGGCGGCCCGGCGGGCAGGACTCGGCGGCAAGGTCCGCGTGGGACTTGTGTCTGGTGATGACATGCTGGATCGCCTCGATGACCTCATCGCGCGCGGTCATGCGCTGGCCGACATGGACACCGGTCGCCCGCTCTCGGATATCCGTGAC
Organism: uncultured Gemmatimonadales bacterium; assembly: GCA_966249295.1. Taxonomy (GTDB): domain Bacteria; phylum Gemmatimonadota; class Gemmatimonadetes; order Gemmatimonadales; family GWC2-71-9; genus CAMLHP01. The sequence continues at coordinate 1,041 of CBINCZ010000401.1, read as the reverse complement.
AAGGTGCTCTCCGCCAACGCGTATATCGGCATGGCCCCTATCGTGGAAGCGCTCGACCGTGGTGCTGACATCGTCATCACCGGGCGCGTGACCGACACCGGACTCACGCTCGGCCCATTGGTGCACGAGTTCGGCTGGGACCGGGACGACTGGAACCGGATCGCCGCGGGAACGGTCGCGGGGCATATCATCGAATGCGGCGCGCAGGCATCCGGTGGCAACCTGCTCAAGGACTGGCGCTCGGTGAAGGGCCTCGACAATCCCGGCTTTCCGATCGCCGAGATGAGCGAGGATGGCTCGTTCGTCATCACCAAGCATCCGGGCACGGGCGGCGTGGTGAACGTGGCGAGCGTCACGGAGCAGCTCGTCTATGAGATGGGCGATCCACGCAGTTACATCACTCCCGACGGAGTCGCCGACTTCACTACCATCCAGCTGAAGCAGGCCGGCAAGGACCGGGTGAGCGTGAGCGGTGTGAGGGGAGGCCCACGCACCGATATGCTCAAGGTGTCGATCGCCTGGTTCTACGGGTACAAGGCCATCGGCACGCTGGTGTATGCCTGGCCCGACGCGTTCGAGAAGGCCCGTGCCGCTGATGCGATCCTGCGGAAGCGGCTCTCGGCGCTGGGCCTCGAATTCGAGCAGATCCTCACGGAGTACGTGGGCGTGGACGCGACCCATGGCCCGCTCGCGGGGCCGCCTGACCCCGACCTGCCCGAGGTTCAGCTGCGCGTGGGGGTCCGGGCGCGTGAGAAGGCGCCGGTGGAGCGGTTTACCCGGGAAATTGCGCCGCTGGTGCTCACCGGTCCGCCCAGCGTCACCGGTTTTGCCGGCGGCCGCCCGCAGGTGGAGGAGATCGTGGCCTACTGGCCGGCGCTGGTGGATCGCCGGGAGATCGAGCCGCACGTCCGGGTGGAGATTCTGGAAGCATGACGCAGGGAGATCGCTGATGCCCGCCAAGAAGGCCGCCGCCGCGGTGCCCGCCGAGTCGGTACAGCTGGTGCCGCTGCGCTATCTCGCGCACGCGCGCTCGGGCGACAA
>CBINCZ010000400.1:0-2850 GCA_966249295.1 uncultured Gemmatimonadales bacterium | reverse complement strand
GGCAGCACGAACGCACCGAGCTGGAGTTCGGATCGGGCCTCACCGGCATCATCGGGCCGAATGGCGCGGGCAAGACCACATTGCTCGAGGCCATCGCGTGGGTGATGTACGGGACCAAGGCAGCACGGGGGACGCGGGACTCGCTCAGGCGGCGGGGCGCTCCGCCACGTTCCCGCGTGGAAGTGGAGATGGACTTTTCCCTTGGCGCCCATCATTACCGGATCAATCGCAGCCTCAACTCCGCTGAACTCTTCCAGGACGGCGCCGCCGAACCGGTGGCCAACAGCCTGGATTCGGTCACCGAGACCGTCACGCGCCTGCTGGGCATGACGCGTGACGAATTCTTCAACACGTACTTCACCGGCCAGAAGGAACTCGCGGTCATGTCGGCCATGACCGGGCCGGAACGCGCGCAGTTCCTCTCGCGGGTGCTGGGCTATGAGCGCATTCGGACGGCACAGGACCGGCTCAAGGAAATGCGGACGGCGCTCCGGTCCAAGCTGCGGGCGCTCGACGAGAGCCTCGTTGGCGCCGACCAGCTGGTGGCCCGCCTGCGTGACGATGAAGGGCGCCTGGCGGCGGCGCGAGAAGCGGACGAGAAGGCAGCGCGGGCGCTCGAGGCGACGGAGCGGGCCCTGGCGGACATCAACCCCCGGTGGCAGCAGGCCCAGGCGCTCCGTGACCAGTTCCAGAGTCTCGAGGGAGATCGCCGGGTACTGGTGGCCGAGCTGGCCAATCGGCGCGAGCGCTGTGCCCGCAGCACGCGCGAGGCCGCTTCGGCGGCGCATGCACGCGCCGAAGTCGCGGAACTTGAACGGCGGCTCGCGCCGTTGCCTGCGCTGCGCACGGAAGCGGCTGAGCTGGAGGGACGCGCTCGTGCCGCCAGTCTCCGTCGCCAGGCCGTGGCCCGGCGCGATGCCGCGGCCCAGCGCCGGCAGGAGATCGCCGCAGCCCTGGAACGGCTGCCGGAGGATTCGGCGCACCAGCAGCTCCACGATGCGATCACGGCGACACGCGAGAAGGCGGTCCAACTCGCCGGGCAGATCAATGACCTGCGGGCCAGCATCGTGCGGGACCGCACCGATGCGGAGAGCAAGCGCAACGGTTTGCTCGTGCAGTTCGAGGATCTCAAGTCCCAGCGCGACCGGCTTGCGCACCTGGGCGCCGAGGGGGTCTGCCCCACCTGCTCACGCCCACTTGGCGAAGAGTTCGAGCAGGTGCTTGGCCTGCTGGATCGCCAGCTCGAGGAAGTCCGCTCCAACGGGCGCTACTTCAAGGGGCGCATCGAACAGCTCAGCAAGGAGCCGCCGGAGCTGGTGACACTCGAGGCGGCGCGGCAGGCGCTCGAAACCGAAATGAATGAACTCATCAGCCGCCAGGGCCGCACCGAAGCAGAGCTGGCCGAGCGCCGGCAGCTGGAGGCGGAACGAGAACGGCTCGACAAGGCCATGGCCGAGCTGAATGCGGCCGCCGGCGGTGAGGCGACGGTGTACGACCTGGCGCGCCATGACGAGATCCGCAGCCAGATCACCGCGCTCGAGCCGGTGGCCCTGCAGGCGGAACGCCTGCGCGCGGAAGCGGCCCGGGCGGAGACGCTGGCGGAGGAAGCAGAGGCCGCCGCTGCCGCATTGCGGGACGCGGAGACCGAACTGGCCCGGCTGGAGGCGGCGATCGCCGCGGTGCCGTTCAAGCCGGAGGAATATGAGCAGCTGCGGCGTGCCGATGCGGAGGCGGCCGCGGCGCGGCGCGACGCCGAACTCGCGCGCGTCCGGGCACGCGGGGAGCTCGAGGCGGCTGCGGCCGCGGTGGAAGCCGCACGCGCGCGACAGGCAGAGGCGGAAGAGCGCCGTCGCGAGCGCGCGGTCACGGCGTCGCGCCTGCTGCTGCATGATGAACTCGACCGGGCCCTGACCGACCTTCGGACCGACTTGAACCAGCAGCTTCGTCCCGAACTCTCGGAACTCGCCAGCGGCTTCGTGCGCGACCTCACCAACAGCCGGTATACCGAGCTCGAGCTGGATGAAGATTACCTCGCGACGCTCATGGACGATGGCGAACCCAAGCCGGTCATCTCGGGCGGTGAGGAGGACGTCGCCAACCTGGCGCTGCGGCTTGCGATCAGCCAGATGATTGCCGACCGCGCGGGCCAGCCGCTGTCCCTCCTGGTGCTGGACGAAATCTTCGGGTCGCTGGATGAGGAACGGCGCAGTGCGGTGGTGGAACTGCTGCGCGGCCTGGCGGACCGGTTCCCTCAGGTCATCCTCATCACCCACGTGGAGAGCGTGCGCGAAGGCTTCGATCGCATTATCCGCGTGGGCTACGATCTCTCCCGTGGTGTTGCCACCGTGACCGACGAAACCGGGGGCGCTGACGTTGCGGCCTGACCACGGACCGATCGGTCCCAGTCGCCCGTCGCTTCGTGACGTACAGGCGCTCAACCGGGTCTTTTCGGAGGCGTTCACCGATCGTTACCTGCGTGACGGCCTGGCCGGCGTGCGCGTGCCCTTTCTCAATCCACTGGTCTGGCGCTACGCCATCGAGGATGCGGGCGACGGTGCCATGATCTGGCATGATGCCGACGGGCAGATCGCTGGATTCAACATGGTTCACCTGAGCGGCGTGGAAGGATGGATGGGCCCGCTTGCCGTGCGGCCCGACCTGCAGGGACATGGCCTCGGTTCCACCATGGTGCGACAAGGGATACAGTGGCTGCGGGCTGAAGGCGCCAAGGTCATCGGCCTCGAGACCATGCCGCGCACGGTCGATAATATCGGCTTCTACAGCCGGCTGGGCCTGGTCCCGGGTCCCCTCACCATCACGCTGGTGCACGAGACAGCCGGCCGAGGGGGC
>CBINCZ010000399.1:0-2867 GCA_966249295.1 uncultured Gemmatimonadales bacterium | reverse complement strand
AAAGCCACTTCCTGAAATCCCCTATCCCGGTGTCCACCAAAGCTTGACCACGACAACCCTCCCCTTCAAGGGGAGGGCCTCAAAGCGCCGCGCAGTTGCTTCCTCCCCTTCAAAGGGAGGGCTGTCCTGGTCCAATTCTCGTGGACACCTCGATAGGGGATGATCACCCCCAACGAGGACCGCGCAAGACATGACATCGCCTACCCGTAGAACCTTCGACACCGCCTTCAAGCTGCAGGTGGTGCAACTGATCCGAGACCAGGGCCTGAGCGTGAGCCAAGTGTGCCGCGACCATAACCTGGTCGACAGCGCCGTGCGGCGTTGGCTGGCGCAGTACGACGCCGAGCAGGCCGGCCAGCCCGGTCAGGGCAAGCCGCTGACCCCGGAGCAACAGCGCATCCGCGAACTGGAGCGGGAGAATCAGCGACTGCGTGAGGATGTGTCGATTCTAAAAAAAGCATCGGCCTTCTTCGCCCGGGAACTGAAGTGATCCAGCAGATGATCCAGCAGTGGCAGGAGAAGGCCGAAACAACCCGGCTGTGCCGGCTCATGGGCGTGAGTCGCTCGGGCGTGTACGCCGCTCGCCGCCGTCAGCAGGCGCCTCCCCGGGCATGCGCCCTCGGTGCGCCCTTGCAAGCCGCCTTTCAAGCCAGCGGCGGCAACTACGGCAGTCGTCGCCTGAGCGCGGCCCTGAAGGCCCAGGGCCTACCGGCCGGTCGTTACCGGGTCCGCCGTTTGATGAAGCAGCATGGGCTGCGGGCGCGCTGGAAGCGCAAGTTCGTCCACACTACTCACAGCCGGCATGAGCTGCCGGTGGCCGCCAACGTTCTGGATCGGCGCTTCAAGCCCCACGCCCCTGACCGGGCCTGGGCCGCCGACATCACCTACATTCGCACCGGCGGCGGCTGGCTGTATCTGGCCGCCGTCCTGGATCTGTATTCACGCAAGATCGTGGGCTGGGCGATGGCTCCGACCATGCCCGCCGAGCTGGTCTGTACCGCCTTGCAGATGGCCATCGCCTTGCGCCAACCCAAGCCCGGGTTGATCGTGCACACCGACCGCGGCAGCCAGTACGCCAGCGAGGCTCATCGCGACTTGCTGATGCGCCACGGACTGGTCGCCAGCATGAGCCGCAAGGGCAACTGCTGGGATAACGCGGTGATGGAGCGGTTCTTCCTGAACCTGAAAATGGAACGCGTCTGGCAGCGCCGCTACGCCAACCCGGCGGAGGCCGTGGCCGACATCACCCACTACATCGTCGCCTTCTACAACACCCACCGGCTGCACTCCACCCTCGGCTATCGATCGCCAACCGACTACGAGAAAGCCACTTCCTGAAATCCCCTATCCCGGTGTCCACCAAAGCTTGACCACGACATGAAGTGGCCTAATGACCTTGGACACCCGATAGGATGAATTTCCTACCGAGGTGACACGTGGCACGACGAGTAATCAGCGAGGCATTGAAGGCCGAAGCGGTCCATCAGGTGGTAACGGAGGGCCGCTCTGTGGCCCAGGTTTGCCAGTTGCTGGGCGTGGGGGAGACAGCGGTGCGCCGTTGGGTGACGCGCTGGCGGGCCCAGCAGGACCCGCCGGATCGGACGCCCGCGCAGACGCAGGCTGACCGGCAGAAGATCATGGCCCTGGAGGCGGAGGTTGCGCGACTGGAAGAGGAGCGTGACCTGCTAAAAAAATCAATTGCCTTCTTCGTTCGGGAGAACGATCGTCCCAGGCGATGATCGACCGATTGAAGAAGGCCCATCCGGTACGTGCGCTGTGCCAGGCCTTGGCCCTGCCACGCAGCAGCTACTACGCCCGCCGACGGGCACAAGGGCGCCGCCGCGCGGGAACACCCGAGCAACTGGCGATCATCCGCCAGACGCACCGGGACACCCGCGGAAGTTATGGAGCTCGCCGCATGGCCAAGGAGTTGAACGAACACGGGCACCAAGTGGGGCGTCACCGTGCCCGCACGCTGATGCGCCAGGCGCAGCTACCGGTCGTGCGGCGGCCGCCTCGCTACCGCCCGGCGGGGCCACCCGCGGTCATCGCGCCCAACCGGCTCAACCGTGCGTTCAATCCGCCGGCCCCGAACCACATCTGGGCGGGCGACATCACCTACCTGCCCACGCGCGAGGGATGGTTGTACCTGGCCATCGTGGTGGACCTGTATGCCCGGCGCATCGTGGGGGCGGCCTTCTCGAACAGGCCTGACTCCTGCCTGGTGCTCAACGCGCTGGAACAGGCCTGGCAGGGCAGAAAGGCGCCGGCTGGCCTGCTCTTCCACTCCGACCAGGGCTGCCAGTACACCAGCACGCCCTTTGTCGCTGCTCTGGAACAACGCGGCATCATTCAGAGCATGAGCCGGCGAGGCAACTGCTGGGACAACGCCGTGGTGGAGCGGGTCTTTCGCAGCCTCAAGCACGAATGGATGAGCCAGGAGATCCACCTCACACGCCGGGACGCCGAACAGGACGCCAGCCTGTTCGTCCACTGGTTCTACAACCACCGCCGACGGCATGCCGCCCTCGGCCAACGTCCACCTGCCATCGTTGATGCGCTGGCAGCTTAGCTCCTATCCGGTGTCCAAGAAGACTTGACCACTTCATATCGAGGTGTCCACGAGAATTGGACCAGGACACCTTGAAGCCCTCCCCTTCAAGGGAAGGGTTTGGGTGGCGATGGGTTTGGCCTTGCAGCCTTTGGTTTTTTCGGGCCGTTCGCTCTGTCCGGCACGCGCGCCGCGCGGTTACGCTACCGGCTCCAGCATCCACGGATCATCCGATGACCCGACCGACACGTCTCGCCATCAACGGCGCCACCGGCCGCATGGGTCGGGCGTTGCTCGATCTGCTGCGGAATGACAC
>CBINCZ010000398.1:0-2870 GCA_966249295.1 uncultured Gemmatimonadales bacterium | reverse complement strand
TCCCTAGTCCCTAGTCCCTAGTCCCTAGTCCCTAGTCCCTAGTCCCTAGTCCCTAGTCCCTAACCCCTAGCCCCTAAATGCTCCCAATCGATCTCTCCGGAAAGCGTGCTCTCGTCGCCGGCGTTGCCGATGATGGTGGCTTTGGATTCGCCATCGCCAAGTCGCTGGCGGAAGCAGGTGCGTCCATCTGCGTCGGCACCTGGCCGCCGGCAATGGGCATCTTCGAGAAGCTGCTCGACCGCGGCAAGATGGATGCGTCGATGACGCTGAGCGACGGGCGGAAGATGGCGTTCGAGAAGATCTATCCGCTCGACGCCGCCTTCGACTCGTTGGACGACGTGCCCGAGGAGATCCGCACCAACAAGCGCTACGCCGAGCGCGGGGATTTCACCATCGCGGGGCTGGCCGCGCGGCTGCGGAGCGATTTTGGCGAGCGCGGGATCGACATCGTGGTGCACAGCCTGGCCAACGGTCCCGAGGTGAAGAAGCCGCTGGTGGATACCAGCCGGAAGGGTTACCTCGAGGCGGTGAGCGTGAGCGCGTACAGCAACATCTCGCTGGTCCGCACGCTCGCACCGATGATGCGGGAGGGCGGTTCGTTCCTCTCGCTCACCTACATGGCGGGCGAGCGTGTCATTCCCGGATACGGCGGTGGGATGTCATCGGCCAAGGCCGCGCTCGAGGCGGATACTCGCACCCTGGCCTACGAAGCTGGGCGCCGCTGGGGCGTGCGGATCAACACCATCAGCGCCGGCCCCTGGGCGTCCCGTGCGGCAAGCGCCATCGGGTTCATTGACACCATGATCAAGTACTCGGAGGCCAACTCACCCCTCACCCGGCATTTCGAGGCGGATGACGTGGGCCATACGGCGGCCTTCCTTGCGAGCCCGCTCGCCGCCGCCATCACCGGTTCGGTGGTTTACGTGGATAACGGGTATCACGTGATGGGGATGGCTGTTCAGGGCGGACAGGACGGGCAAGGCGGGCAGGACGGGCAGGACGGGCAGGTGAACAACGGGTGATTAACCATCTCTACAGGCCCATGCAGGGGCGGCCCGCGGCCGCCCCACTGGCATCGCGATTTCAGTCCGCAGATCTCAATCCGCAGATTTCGCAGATTACACAGATTGAGCCGCTGTTCTCCAGATCTCCGCGGTGCCACGGACAATCTGCGTAATCTGTGTAATCTGTGGATTCAGTCTTTGTGGCTCGCCTTCTCCCGCGGCTTCGCTCCCAGCACCACCATCACCCAACCTGCAATGAACGCCAGCCCGCCTAGAGGCGTGATGGCACCGAATGCACGTACACCGGTCAGCCCCAGCACATAGAGACTCCCCGAAAACAGCACGATGCCGGCGATGAAGAGCCAGCAGGCGGCGCGGAGCCGGGCACGATGGAAGTGCGACATCGCGCCGGCCACCGCGACGATCGCAATGCCGTGCAGCAGCTCGTACTGCGCGCCCAGCCGCACCACGTCCAGCATGTCGGGCGCGAGCTGGTCCCGCAGCAGGTGCGCGCTGAAGGCACCCATGACGACGCCGAGCCCGGCCAGCAGGCCACCGGCGGCGAGGAGGCGATGGTCGGAGTTGGGCATAGGGCGTAGGGCTTAAGGCTTAAGGCTTGGGGCTTAGGGGGTGGGGCGTGGCAGGACTCGAGACGCGGGACTCGGGCGTCGCACCCTTAAGCCCTATGCCCTATGCCCTATGCCCTACGCCCTACCTCGCCACTCTCTCCACAATCCGATAGAAGAATTCTACCCCGAACCGGATGTTCGCAAGGCTCACGCGTTCGTCGTTGCCGTGCACCCGCTCCACCTCGCGGTCGGTCAGCCGGAAGGGGTCAATACCATAGGCGCCGATACCCAGCCGGCGAGAGTAGTAGCTGTCGGTGAAGCCGGTCAGCATGGGTGTGGTGATCGGCACGCCCGGGTCCATCTGCGCCACCGCCCCATGAAGCGCATCCACCAGCGCTCCGCCGAGTGGCGCACTGGTCGCCTTTCGCCGCGCCGAGATCAGGGCCACCTCCACCAGCGAATCATCGATCACCCGCCGCACGTCGGCGAGGAAGGCTTCGTGATCGACCCCCGGCAGGAGCCGGATGTCTACTTCGGCCGAGGCACGGGACGGGATGATGTTGGTCTTGTTGGAGCCCTGCATGACAGTAATGGACACGGTATTCCGGAGAATGGCGTTGCGGTAGGGATCGGACAACAGCCAGGCACGCCCCGCTGAGTCGGCCAGGGCACGCGCCGGGTCGGCCAGCCAGGCGCGGTGCCGGGGATCCTTTTCCATCGGCGCCACCGCCTTGAGGAAGCTCTCCGCCGGCGGCGTGAGCGTCACCGGCGTTTCCCATTCCGCCAGCCGCCCAAGCGCCCGTGCAATCCTCGCCGCCGGGTTGTCGGCGATCGGAATGGAACCATGGCCGCCAGTGCCATGGGCCGTGAGCCGGATCCATGACGGCACCTTCTCGGTCACGTCGAGCCCGTAGTACACCGTGCGACCGGTGGAGTCCGCCCGGTTGTCGCCCCCTTCGTTGATCAGGAACTCGGCGTCGCGCACCAGGTCGGCGTGCTCGGTGGTAAACCAGTTGGCGCCGGTGGAGCCCGTTTCCTCGTCGGCGTTGCCGATAAAGATCACGTCGCGCGAGAGCGGGACGCCGCGTCGCTTGAGCGCGACCAGCACCGCCAGGTCCACGATGCCGGACCCCTTGTCGTCCAGCGCGCCTCGACCATAGAGATAGCCATCCCGGATTTCACCGCTGAAGGGCGGGACAGTCCATTCGGAGGAATCCACCGGCACGACGTCGATGTGATGCAGCAGGATGATCGGCCGCGCCTTGCCGGTGCCCTTGAGCCGGGCGTAGATGTTGCC
>CBINCZ010000397.1:0-2872 GCA_966249295.1 uncultured Gemmatimonadales bacterium | reverse complement strand
CTCAGCTCTCAGCTCTCAGCTCTCAGCTCTTCCCCCCTGAACTGCCTCCGATACAACCGCGCATACAGGCCGTCCTGCTCGAGCAGCGAGGCGTGGGTGCCTTCTTCCACGATCCGCCCCTGCTCCAGCACCAGCAGCCGGTCGGCGCGGCGCACCGTGCTCAGGCGGTGCGCAATGATCAGCGTGGTGCGGTTGACCAGCAGCCGCTCGAGGGCGTCCTCGATCAGCCGCTCGCTTTCGTTGTCCAGGTTGCTGGTAGCCTCGTCCAGGACCAGCACCGCCGGATCCTTGAGGATGGCGCGGGCAATGGCCACACGCTGCCGCTGGCCACCGGAGAGCTTCACGCCACGTTCGCCTACCAGCGTGTCGTAGCCCGCCGACAAGGCCGAGACAAACTCATGCGCGTGCGCTGCCCGGGCGGCCGCCTCAACCTCCTCGGCGGTGGCCTCCGGACGGGCGTAGGCGATGTTCTCCCTGACGCTGCCGCTGAAGAGCGCCGGCTCCTGGGGCACAATGCCCACGGCGTGACGGATGTCCTTGAGTCGCAGGGTGCGGAGGTCCTTGCCGTCGAGCAGGACGCGGCCCTCGGTGGGATCCCAGAAACGTGGCAGCAGCGAAATGAGCGTCGTCTTCCCGGCGCCTGACGGCCCGACCAGCGCCACCACTTCCCCGGGGCGGATCTCGATGCTGACGTCCCGGAGAATCCAGCGGTCCTGCTCGACGCCGTGATACCGGAAGGAAACGTGATCCAGCGTTACGGCGCCGCGTACCGGGGAGGGCAGGTCCGCGGGATGCGGCGGATCGGCGATCTCCACCGGCGCTTCGATCAGGTCGAACACCCGTTCGGCGGCGCCAATCGCCTCCTGATAACCACTGAAGAAGTTGGCCAGCGAGCCGACCGCCGCGGCGATGTAGATGGTGTATAAGAGGAAGGAGACCAGCTGGCCGGCGGTAAGCCCGCCGTCCAGCACCTGGCGGCCGCCCTGCCACAGCACGATGATGATGCCGCAGAAGGTGGCCAGCGTCAGCACCCCGAAAAACACACCGCGGAAGTGCGCCCGTCGGAGCGCCGCTCGGACGCTCTCAACGATCCTGCTTCCATACCGCCAGCGCTCGGCGTCTTCCTGGGCAAAACTCTGTACCGTGCGGATCTGGCTCATGGCTTCATCGGCCACGGCCGTGGCCTCGGCCACCTTGTCCTGGACGCCGGTCGTGAGCCGTCGAAGCCGCTTGCCGAAGAACATGGCGGTGAGCACGACGACCGGCACCACGGCCACCGCCGTGAGCGTCAGGCGCGGCTGCATGACGGTGAGCAGGACCAGTCCGCCCACCAGCATGATGACCTGCCGGGAAAACTCCGCGATCTGGTGGCTGAGGACCCCCTGCAGCAACCCGATGTCGGTGGTGAGCCGGCTGGTCAGTTCTCCGGTCCGACGTTCGGTGAAGAACCCGGGGGAGAGAGTGAGGAGCTTGTTGAAGAGCTCACGGCGGAGGCCCGCCACGGCCCGCTCGCCCGTGGCCGACAGGAGGTAGGTCTGGGCGTAGTTCAGGACCGCCTGAATCGCAAAGAGGCCGACCAGGCCCAGGGCGATGCGGTTCAGGAGCGTGCGGTTGCCCTTCTCGAATGCGGCATCGAGCAGGTAGCCCACCACGCCGGGGAACATGAGGTTGATGGCGCTGGAGGCCAGCAGGGCCGCCACAGCCCAGTAGAGTCCGACGCGGTACGGGCGGACCCGCGCCCAGAGGCGGCCCAGCCGCCGAGGGGACGGCAGTCCCATTAGTGGGTCAGCTCGTGCAGCCCATGGGCCTCCGGCACGCTGTCAGCCCGTTCCAGCAGCATGCGAATGCCCGGAGGCGTGCGGCCGAGGGGGACAAGGCGATCCACTCCCATTGCCAGAAAGAGCAGGAAGAGGTACAGCAGGGAGTACTTGTACATCCGCCAAGCCGTTGGTGTCACACCAGTTTCGCGTAGTAGTTGCACACAGTACCACAAGAGCCGCAGACCCAGCAGCGTCGCCGCCACCAGATAGAAGAGGCCGAGGGCGCCGAAGAAGGACGGCATCACGGTGAGCGGCAGCAGGAAGAGGGTGTAGAGCAGCATCTCCATCTTGGTGCGGCGTTCGCCCCGGACCACCGGCATCATGGGCACCCCGGCACGGGCGTACTCCCGCTGCTTGATCAGCGCAAGCGCCCAGAAGTGGGGTGGAGTCCAATAGAAGATGATGGCAAAGAGATAGATGGCGGCGAGGTCGATCCGCCCGGTCATCGCGGCCCAGCCCACCAGCGGAGGGAAGGCGCCGGCGGCACCACCGATCACGATGTTCTGCGTCGTGCTCCGCTTGAGCCACATCGTGTAGATGAGCACGTAAAAGAGGAGGCCGCTCAGGGCCAGCCAGGCCGAGAGTGGATTCACGAACCGGTAGAAGATGAAGAATGCTGCCGCACCCAGCCCGATCCCGAAGACGAGCGCGACCGTGGGCGAAATCCTCCCCGCAGGGATTGGGCGCAGCCGGGTGCGGCCCATTCGGGTGTCGATGTCCCGGTCGAACCACATGTTGATGGCATTGGCGCCGCCGGCCATGAAGTAGCCGCCCACCAGCACCGTCAGTATCAGGCGCAAGGAGGGCAAGCCCGCCGGCGTGATGAACATCGGGAAAATGGTGGTGACCAGCAGGAGCGAGATGATCCGCGGCTTGGTCAGGGTCACCAGGTCACGCAGCAATGATGGGGCGGGGGCATGATCGGACGTAGCGCCCGCGTGGTCCGGTCGGTCCGATCCGGGTTCCGAGGTCGGTTTGGATTGGGTAGGGGCGGCCCGCGGGCCGCCCCTACCCAATTCGACCGACATCGGATCCGTTCCCGCGGGGACCAT
>CBINCZ010000396.1:0-2894 GCA_966249295.1 uncultured Gemmatimonadales bacterium | reverse complement strand
GGCATAGAGGCGAGTGAAATCGGCGCCCAGTAGAAATATCTGAGCCGAGTAGTAGACCCAGATAAGGAGGACGGCTAAAGACCCGGCTGCACCGAACGCCGACGCGACCGCACTCTTACCGATGTACAATCCGATCGCGAACTTACCGATCTCAAAGAGAATTGCCGTTACGGCAGCCCCGATCCAGACATCACGCCAGGCGATCTCCGTCCTTGGCAACAGCTTGTACATCATGGCAAACAACGTCGTGCTGAACAGCACCGATACGGCATAGTTCAGTAGCTGCAGGAGAGACTCCTGCCCCTCAAAGTACCCGCCCCACCAATAGCCCAGAGCGGCCAGGGCCGAACTTACCACCAACGACACCAGCAGCAGGAACGACAGGATGAGCACCATCCCGAACGAAAGCATGCGAGTGCGGATGAAGCCCCATACCCCGCTCGGCTTTTGCTTTTCGGAAACATGCCAGATGCGATCGAGCGAGTTCTGCACTTCTCCGAAGACTGTAGTTGCGCCGAATATCAATAGAGCAATGCTAGCCACGGTGGCCATCAAGCCGGTAGTGGGCTCGCTCGCGCTCTTGAGAAGCTCCTCAATTGCGCCGGCGCCTTGATCACCCATCATTCCTTGCGCCTGGCTCACTATCTCGCCCTGAACCACGTCACGGCCTAACACAAAGCCGGCAACTGAGATTACCAGAAGAAGCAACGGCGCGATGGAAAAGGCGGTGTAGTAGGCGATCGCCGCCCCCATGCTAGGCGCGTAGTCAGCAATCCAAGCCGACACGGCTCTCTTCATCAGGGACCAGATTTGACGGGGCTTCGGCATTGCGTTCTGCGCGGTTCAGCGTTGGACGGCTACGCAATGTGCAACGGAGGTGCCCGCACTGCGACGCGCGAATATGGATTTGCACCACACGTCGTAGATGAAGGCTCGGCTCGATCTTTGCCGTAGCGCGACACGGGATGTGTCTAACGAAACATTTTGGCGGCATAGCGTTCGGCAGCCGTCGGACCTCTCGGGCTGGGCCACGTTGCCCGTGTGGTGGAAACTACCGGAGCAAGCGCGTCCTTAACCTGGTTCCGAGGCGCGCACAATGTTCCACTGGCTCGGTGGGCGCAGCTTGCGCCGGGTAGCGAGTTATTCCCGGCAACCTTTGAGCCGGGATTGGTCCGGGGCTTGCCGGGCATTACCCGGCTCCGTGGGATGCAGGTGCGACGTACATCGAGCTGGGCTCCTTTCCACGTTGAGGGCTCAGTCATGCTCCCGCAAACGGCAACCGAGTCTCGGCTGCATGCTTCCGCCACGCCGAGACCGGCAAACAGCAAGCAAACGCCACAGACATTTGCGCCTTGAACCGTTCCGACTTTCTCGGAGAGTTCCGGGTTTGAGTCAGGCTGCCATGGGCAGCTCACCCGTGGACTGATAGTACGATGCTTCAAGCTCCGCCGGCGGGATGTTGCCGATGGGCTCGAGGAGGCGTCGGTTGTTGAACCAGTCGACCCATTCGAGGGTGGCGTACTCCACCGCTTCGAGATTGCGCCACGGACCGCGTGGTTGAATCACCTCGGTCTTGTAGAGACCGATGACCGTCTCGGCCAACGCGTTGTCGTACGAGTCGCCGACGCTTCCTACCGAGGGCTGCGCACCGACCTCGGCCAGTCGCTCGGTATAGCGAATCGACAGGTATTGGCTGCCGTGATCGCTGTGGTGTACGACGCCCTTGATCCCGGAGCGGGACCACACGGCTTGCTCCAGCGCATTCAAGACCAGTTCGGCATGCATTGAGCGCGCTACTCGCCAGCCGATGATGCGACGCGCGTAGGCATCGATCACGAAGGCCACGTAGACGAACCCCGACCAGGTTGGAACATAGGTGAGATCGGCGACCCAAAGCTCATTGGGCCGTCGGGCCAGAAACAATCGGTTCACCCGATCCGGGGGCCGCTGCAAGCGCTTGTCGCCTCGGGTCGTGTAGGGGCTGCGTCCACGCACCACCCCGTGCAGCCCCAGCGAGCGCATTAGCCGCTCGACCGTACAGCGAGCGGCAACGATTCCTTCCCGGGCAAGCTGACGCCACACCTTCCGAGCGCCGTAGACGCCGAAGTTCTCCTCGTGCACACGCCTGATCTCGGACTTCAGAGCTCGGTCGCGCTGCAATCGCGGCGCCAGCCGCCCGGGGTCCGCCTCCCTGGCCTTGCGGGCGTAGTATTGCGACGGGGCGATCGGCACTTCCCTGCAGATCGGCTCGACCCCGTACTGGGCCCGATGGGCGTCGATGAACGCCACCATCACTTCGGTCGGCGGTCGAGCTCCGCCTGGGCGAAATAAGCCGAGGCTTTCCGCAGAATCTCGTTGGCGCGCTTCAGCTCCCGATTCTCACGCTCCAACTCCCTGAGCCGCTCACGCTCCGAGCTCGTGGTTCCGGCACGCCGGCCTTGGTCGCGTTCAGCTTGGCGAACCCATCTACGCAGCGCCTCGTCCGAGCAGCCAATCTTGGACGCAATCGCACCGATCGCTGCCCACTGTGAATCATGCTCGGCCTCGTGTTCGAATACGAGCCGGACCGCCCGTTCCCGCACTTCCGGGGAAAACCGATTCGATGTACTCATAGACCCCATCCTCTCAAGAAATGGAGTCTCCGGGAATCCCGGGGCGGTTCACTGTTCTCGCCCAAGCGCTGCGAGGGTCGTATGCCTGACTATCCGACCCTCGCCGCGGTCGACTTGGGCTCGAACAGCGTTGGCTTCGACATAACATGGCACGCAACCTCACCATGTTAGTCTGCGCCGAAGCTGTTCTCGCAGAGGTCTAGCTCGCATGCCGGATTACCCGACGCTCGCCGCCGTCGACCTCGGCTCAAACAGCTTTCACCTTCAGGTTGGGCGGGTGGT
>CBINCZ010000395.1:0-2902 GCA_966249295.1 uncultured Gemmatimonadales bacterium | reverse complement strand
GTAGCGGTGCCAGTCACGGGCCGGGCGCAGCAGCTCGCTCAGCGCGTCATAGCCGCGGGCCAATGTGTCCGCCAGCGCGGCCAGTGCCTGTGGCGAAATGGAGTCTGCCGGCGCGAGTACGGTGACGCGTCCGCGCGTGACCTGGATGCCGTGCGCCTCGAGCGACGCGGCGAGCACCGAGTCGTCGGCGGTACGGAATCCAGTCGCGGCGGCCGCACCCACCGTGCCCACGGAGGGCAGCGGCGCGCAGGCGGTCGCGGCCAGCAGGGCGCTAGAGAGTATCGCGCGAGGCCACGCCATCAGCTTGATCCCTTGGCGGCCGGCGCAGGGGTCACCGCTGTCGTGCGATCGTTGCGATCATCACGACAATCGGCAGTTCGCCAGTCGCTACGAACAGTTGTGTGTCGGAGGCGACGAAGAGTCGCTCATTGGACGGGGGAATGCAAGATGGGTGCTAGGGAGTTGAGAGCTGAGAGCTGAGAGCTGAGAGCTTGGAGCGGTGGCCCGTCGGGTGTCTCAACTCTTAACCCTCACCTCTTAGCTCTCAGCTCTTAGCTCTCAGCGCCCGTCCCACCTTACACGGCACCCCAAACGCCACACAATCACCCGGGATATCCCGCGTCACCACACTGCCGGCGCCGATGACGGTGTTGTCCCCGATCGAAACGCCCGGGGTGAGAATGGTTCCCGCTCCAATCCAGACCCGATTTCCGATCGTGATCGGCGAGGCGCTGGTCCAGTACGGCGCGCGTCCCGAGTCTCGCGTCCAGCCAGCCACCAGGCGCTCCGATGCGTGCAGCGGATGCGTGGCCGTAATGATCTGCGCCCCCGGCCCGATCAGCGTGTCATCGCCGATCCGGATCTCCGCCGAGTCGAGCAGGACGGCGTTCACGTGAATGAAGGAACGGGAGCCGATGTGGATGTGGGGGCCGTACTCGCAGAAGAAGGGTGGCTCGATCCAGACGTCATCGCCGACCGAACCGAGCAGCTCCTCCAGAAGGGCGCGCCGGCCGTCAGCATCAGTGGACTCGCTCGCGTTGTAGCGGCGCAGGAGTGCGCGGGCGCGGTGGGCCAGTTGCAGGAGCTCCGGGTCGCGGGAGCTGTACGGCGCTCCCGCGAGCATCCGGTCACGTTCCGTCGTCAGGCGGCCGCCGTCTTCTTCTTGAAGAACGAAACGATGAGCGGCAGCAGGAGTCCCACAACTGCCGATGCGCCGATGTTGCCGGTGGTCTGGCTGCCGACGGCGCCGGCCACCGTGCCGCCCAGCAGCTGGCCGCCCCCCACGCCGCCAATGGCGCCCAGGATGGTGTTCCAGAGCGGCCCCAGGTTTCGGGCCTTGTTCGCTGCACCACCAATGTTCCCTCCGGCAACGCCGGACACCAGCTGAATCAGCAGGCTCGTCAGGTCCATCGGAATGCTCCTGTAGGTGGGGACGGATTGGCCCAGAATGGGCATCGTCCAAGATGCAGCCTGCGACGGAGCGCGCAACCCTTCCGGCACTCCGGGCATCAGAGTGCGCATACCCCGCGGGCGGCATGGCAGGACCGCGGTTGATGATGTAACCTCAGGCGTTCAGCCTTCATTGATTCTCCACCCGTGCCCGCCGGCCGCAGTCTGCCGGCGGCTACGCAGGGACGATTGCCATGCCTACCCTCCTGAGTCGCTGGCCGGTGCGCCTCGGCGCCGCCGCACTGCTCGCCATCATCGGCCTCTGGCTGGTGGTACGCCCCTCCGCCTCAGTCGAATCCGCGCTCATCGCCACGGCCCGCAAGGGCGACTTCAGCGTCACCGTCACCACCTCGGGCGAGCTCGAGGCCAAGAATTCGGTCCAGATCACCGCGCCGCAGAATGCCCAGGAAGCCGAGGCGTACCAGATGCGCATCGCGTCCATCGTGCCCGAAGGCACCCGGGTAAAGAAGGGTGATGTCGTCGCGGAGCTGGACCGGTCCACCCTGGCGGCCAAGATGGCAGAAGTCTCGCTGGCCCTGCAGAAGGCGCAGGCGGTGTACGAGCAGGCGCAGCTTGACAGCGCGCTCACGCTGGCCACCGCACGGGAGGAGATCCGCTCCGCGGAACTCGCGCTGGAGGAGAAGCGGCTGGCCAAGGAGCAGTCCAAATACGAGGCGCCCACCATCCAGCGGCAGGCCGGCATTGACCTTGAGCGCGCCCAGCGCGCCCTCGACAAGTCGAGGAAGGACTACGCCACCAAGACCGAGCAGGCCAAGGCCAAGATGCGCGAGGTCGGAACCGACCTCGAGCGGCAGCGGAACAAGCAGGGCGTGGTCCAGGATGTCATGATGGGCTTCACCATCCACGCACCGTCGGATGGCATGGTCACCTACGTGCGCGAATGGAACGGCCGGAAGCGCACGGCCGGCTCGCAGGTATCTGCCTGGGACGCGCGAGTCGCCACGCTGCCTGACCTCAGCGGCATGGAGTCGGTGACGTACGTGAACGAGATCGATGTCCGCAAGGTGGCCAAGGGCCAGCGTGCCACCGTCACGCTCGATGCCGATCCCAGCCGGCGACTCTATGGCAAGGTGGTGAGCGTCGCCAATATGGGCGAGCAGCGACCCAACGCCGACGCGAAGGTGTTCGAGGTCCGGATTGCGATCGAGGGCTCCGACACCACGCTGCGGCCCGGCATGACCACCGGCAACGTGATCGAGACGTTCCATCTCGACAGCGCGGTGGCGATCTCCCTCGAAGCGCTGCACAACGAGGACAGCGTGCCCTACGTCTTCCGCCAGGCGGGCGGCGGCGTGGTGAAGCAGGAAGTCGAGACCGGTGCGGTGAGCGATGACGAAGTGGTCATCCTTCGTGGCCTGAAGGAAGGTGACCACGTCCTGCTGACCATACCGAAGGACGCGGCACGAATGAAGCTGGAGCGGCTGCCCGGGTC
>CBINCZ010000394.1:0-2903 GCA_966249295.1 uncultured Gemmatimonadales bacterium | reverse complement strand
GAATGGGGCGACGGCACCGAGAGCCCGTCTCTTTTCAACCCCACAGCGCTCGACGCCCGACGCTGGACGCGTGACGCGAAACGCGCCGGCTTTCGTTCGCTCATCCTCACGGCCAAGCATCACGACGGCTTCTGCCTCTGGCCCAGCGCGGTGACGACGCACAGCGTGGCGTCGAGCCCCTGGCGCAACGGCCGGGGCGACGTGGTGCGTGAATTCACCGACGCGTGCAAGGCGGAGGGGCTCGGTGCCGGGCTCTATCTCTCGCCCTGGGACCGGCACGAGCCGAGCTATGGAGATTCACCGAGATACAATGACTTCTACATCGCGCAGCTGACCGAGCTGCTCACGCGCTACGGGCCGATCACCGAGGTGTGGTTCGACGGTGCCAACGGCGAGGGGCCCAACGGGAAGCGCCAGGTGTATGACTGGGACCGGATTCACCGCACGGTGAGAAAGCTCCAGCCCGAAGCCGTCATCTTCTCCGATGCGGGGCCCGATGTGCGGTGGATCGGGAACGAGAAGGGCATCGCGGGTGACCCCAACTGGAGCACGGTGAATCCGGAGACGGTGCCCTATCCCGGTGTGTCAGGTCCCGATGTGGAAGCGATGCTCCAGCATGGCGACCCGGCCGGCAGCGTCTGGCGCCCCGGCGAGGCGGACGTCTCGATCCGGCCGGGCTGGTTCTGGCATGAGGCGGAGAACGACAAGGTAAAGAGCGCCGAGGAGCTGGTGGATCTCTACTTCAAGTCGGTGGGACGGAATGCCAACCTACTGCTCAACGTCCCGCCCACGCGCGAGGGTCTCCTCCACGATGCCGATGTGGCGGCGCTCTCGGCGTTCGGTGACCGGCTCGGGGCCATCTTCGACACCGACCTGGCGAAGCGAGCGAAAGTGTCGCACTCATCGGGGGGCTGGACCCTCACGCTCACGCGGACGGTGCAATTCGACGTGGTGGACCTGCAAGAGGCAATCGAGCATGGTCAGACGATTGCGCGGTATCGCGTGGATGCGTGGGATGGTGGAGCCTGGCAGACCATCTCCCGCGGCACGACCATCGGGCACCGGAAGCTGGATCGGGTGGCAGTGACGCGGGCCGATCGCGTGCGGGTGGTGGTGGAGGACGCGGTGGGGAATCCGGTGATGAGGAGGGTGGGGCTGTATTAGGCGGCTCGGCGGCTCGGCAAACACGTGGTGAAATCGGCGCCTCATGGGGCGGCCGCAGGCCGTGACTCGCGGGTGAGATCGCGTGGCGATGGGGCGGCCGCAGGCCGCCCGTACACGGGCCTGGGAAGATCTGAGAGCTTCGGCCCATCCCGCCCATCTTGCGCATCCTGTCCACCCGCTTCACCTTGCGATATCCGCCCTGGGGAGTCTCCGATGTTCTCGCTTGCCCGGCGCATTGCATTCTGCGTGCTGGCAGGGTTACCCATTTTCTGCTGCCGCGTCGCGGCCCAGGCGCCGGCTGATCGCGCGGCGCTTGCCCGGCTGGAAGCGCAGCTGCTCGACACCACGGGGCTGGCAGTGCCGAACCGCGGGGCACCGAGCATTCATCCGGCATCCACAAGCCCGGGATCTCTCACCGAGGTGCGGCGCGGTCTGCAGCTGCTGGGCTCGGCGCGCGGCAATGGCGGCCGGGCGGACCTCGACCAGGCCCAGGCCGCTTTTGATGAAGCGATCTACCGTGCACCGGATGACTGGCCCTGGCCATGGTACGGTTTGGCTCTCGCGGACCTCGCCCTCGAGCGCGGCGGCTACACGGTGAAGCCGTCGATGCATCAACCCGCCGGGATGTACTATCGTGACGCCGCTATTCGCGCACTGGGAAAGGCGCTCGAAGCAGACTCCACCTTCGCGCCAGCCGCCAGGCTGCTCGCAGAGCGGCTCACTAGCACCACGGATCCCGCGGTCAGTGGCGAGGTGGTGCGGGCGATCCGGCGTTCCGTTGCCTCGGGCAACGCGGGACCCCAGCCCTGGCTTATCTTCGCGCGCATGCAGCGCTCGCTAGAGCATCCGGATTCCGCGCTCACCGCCTTCCGCAACTATCTCTCCGCTGGCGGCGATAGTGCCGTGGCGTATATCGAACAAGCCCGCTCTCTGCTTGCGTCGGGCGATACCGCGGATGCGGCATCGATGTATCTGAGACCCCTATAGCCGATTGGCTATTGGGGTTGGGGGTATCAGGAGGAGCGAGGCTTGCGGCGGCGGCCAGTGGCTGGCCGGGCCGGGGCAGCCGCTTCCGCCTCGGTCACGGCGCGCAGCAGGATCTGGCGCGCCCAGGTCGACGCCTCCAGGTAATGGGCGTCCGCCGCCCGCTGGAGCCGGGCCCGGTCCTCCGGCGTCAGGCGAATCAGCAGGGCGTCGGTCTTGGCCGCCATCGGCGCTCCGTGCGGGATTGACAGGCGTATAACATCGTTATACGATAGACGGGTCGGCAGACCTTGCTTGTAACCTACTGGTGCTCGCCTCGTGGGGCTGGCCGGAGTGGCCTCATGGAGACCCGCACGGATCCCTTTGCCAAGCGCCGACGCGCAGCCCAGGCCGCCGCCGTGGTCGGCGTCGATGCCGGGAAGTTCAGTCATACCCTGGTCGTTCGCCCTCGCGGCGAGCCCGATTCGCGCCCCGTGCAGGTGGCCACGACCCGGGCCGGTTTCGAGGAGGCAGTCGCCGCGATCCAGCGCCTGAGTGGCGGCGTGGCGCCCGCCGAGACGCTGGTGGGCGTGGAGTTCGCGGGCAATTACGGCTTCACCTTTGCCCACTATCTGCACGCCCGGCACTACGGCATCGTCAGCATCCTGCCCAGTCATACCAAGCGCTGGAAGGAAGTCACCCACCGCCAGCCGCTCAAGACCGACGCCAAGGATGCGCTGAGCATCGTCGACCTCACGGCCCAGGGCCACTATGTC
>CBINCZ010000393.1:0-2912 GCA_966249295.1 uncultured Gemmatimonadales bacterium | reverse complement strand
GCCCGCCTTGGCGGGGGTGAACCAGAAGCCTTCGCGCGGGCAGGGGTGGTGGGCGTCGCATCGCAGCGTGGGCGCTGTCACAGCGGCCTGCGGCGACGCTGAGTCTGTACGGGCTGCTGGGAATCTACGGGCGAAGTCCGCCAGGTCGCGCGGGTAGAACCGCTTGTCACGGTAACTGCTGTCGTCGATGCCGAGCACCCAGGTCGTGGCGGCGGCCTCCCACGACCAGTAGCCGTAGAAGCCGAAGCCGCCTTCGAGGTGCTGCTCGAAGTACGGCTCGCGCCGGCTGGCCTCGAACCACTCGTCCAGGTACCTGCTCATCAATGCAGGTCGCTGGTCTTGCGCAGCGGCGAAGACCTTGAGCAGCTTGCGGTACGGAAGGTGCCGAGTGCAGGTGCCGGGTGGCTCGCCCCGGCCGGGGACGAAGGGAGCGACCAGCCGCTCGATCAGGCCGTCGCGCACGCCCATCAGTTCGTTGCCGTAGTCGAGAAATCGCATCACCCGCGGCAACTCGGCCGCGTAGCCCGTGAGCATGCCGAGGCAGAGCAGACGGAGTGCGACGGTCCAGTAGTCCTCGGTTCGCAGGGCCGCGTGGGGAACGATGCCGCCCTTGTTGTGCGGATCCAAGTGATGCGCCTCGTGGAACATGGCGTACTCCTCGGCCCAGCGCATCACGTACGGCCAGACCTCCCGGATTTGTTCCACGGGGGCGCCGGCGCTGTATTGAAGGCAGAGCCAGTTCATCGTGCTCCACAGTCGCTGCTGAGTGGCGATGAAGAGCGCATCAACACCCGGCTCGATCTGAGGTGGTACCTTGCCGGTCACCTTCCTGATCCCAGGAACGAGGTCCTCGCCGACGCGCTCCGCATACATCGCCGCATCGAGATACGGCTCTCTACGGTGCGCTCGAACTTGGGGATCGGCGACTTGCCAGGACACCCAGCGCGCCCAGTCGGCAGGCGGAAGCGCGGAAGGTGGCAATGCTTGTTGATGCATCCGGGTCATTCGAAATAGATCTCGGTTGGCAGGATGAACTCGGCGGCAATCTGGTGCGCCTTGACGGGCCGGCTGCAACGGGGCAGATCGTCGCCGGCGCTCTTGTCGTGCTGATCAGTATTTGAAGCCACCACGGTCACGAAGCTGCGGTCGTAGGGTGCCTTGCCAGACAAACGCCATTTGCCGGTAGCGTCTTTGTTGAAGTCGAATCTCCACCTCTCAGTCGCCTTCTCGAGGGTCCGCCGATGCTCTGCATTCAGCTTCGATGCCGGAATCTTGCGCACGACCCAGGTGTGGCTCATCTCCTTGCCATCGCCGACGGTGGACCTCGGCGTGGCGTTGCGGATGGAGCTTTCATCCTCCATTGCCATGAAGATGTCGATGCCCTGCCGGGCGGCCTCGTAGAACGCCTTGGGCGTCATCAGGCGATGGCGGGCGTTGCTGGTGCCCTTGGTGTCGGTGACGCGATAGCCGAAGGGCAGGTGGCCGTGGTGCCAGACGTGGTCGATGCCGGTGTGCCCAGGCTGCTGGTACTCCCACAACGTGCCGAGGTTGCTGACCTTGTGGCGGTTCTTGTTGCGGCGGACGAAGTAGTAGTCGGTGATGTGCTCGGCCGACGCGCCGGTACGGTGGTTGGTCTTCCTGGGCGGGCTCTGGCGGTGGGTGGCGCTGGCGTTGCCCTGGGCGGGGGTGTGGGTGCCGCCGCTGGTGGTCTTGACGTTGCCCGAGGCACTGGAGCCCGGTGGCGGCGTCTTGGTCGGGGCCTTGGCGACGGCCGGCGCGTGGGCCGTGGTGGTGGGCAGCGGGTCGCCCACAACCTTGGCGTGCGCGGCCTTCAGACTTTGCATGGCCTCGTCGATCTTTGCATGGGCGATGGTCTGCAGCTGCCGCAGCTGGCCGACGACTTGCCGGACGCGGGAGTTGCCCATGACGACGCGCGCCAACCAGCCATCCAGCACGTCGATGAGCCTGGCCAGCAGGTTGTCCGCCAGCCCGGAGATCTCTCGTGTGTAGCGCGCCCAGTCCAGCGTGCGAAGCCATTCCTCGACATTGCCCCGCAGCGTGTTGGGCAGTGCGTCGAGGATTCGCCCCAGAGGTTTCCCGAGGCGAAGCAGCTTGAACACGTTCTTGAGTGCATCGCCAAAGCCAGGGACCAGCGCAACGAGGCTCAGCACGAGGTCCAGCCAGCGCTCGCTGCTTTGCGCCTCGTCGGCGAGAGCGATGATGGCCAGGACGATGTTGCGTGCGTCGAGCACCTGGCCGACATAGGGAATACAGCCGAGCACAGTGGTCAGCACCATCTGCGCCGGGGTGCTGCCGTTGCCGTCCAACACCTCGCGCAGCCAGGTGGCCAGGTCGTCCTCGGTGCGGCGGATGGCCTGCGTTGCCGGGCCTGCCGTGCGTGCCAAGATGGCTGGCGGGCTCATGGCTGGGTCTCTTCCGTGGCCTTCATCGATTCGCCTCCCAAGATGATCTCGTCGTGGCATCCCGGCGGGCCTTCATCTTCTTCAGACGGGATCGACTCCGGTGCGTACTCGTAGTCGCAGGTCTGGTCTTCGAAGTCGCTCGCGTCCATGGCGGACAGAACCTCGTCGTCGAAGAAGTGTTCCGCCAAGGCTTCTTCTTCGATCTGCAGGTACTCATCGAGCAACTGCCGGGCGGCTTCCATCGAGTGGGCGACCGAACCCCGTGCAGGGTTCATGGCCCGATCCATGCGAGGGTGCGCCTCGCGGCTGTCGTAGCCGAAGTACACGCGGCCGGCGTCGGGCGGATTTTCGATGCGGGCGTAGCCTAGGGCGTCAAGGGCACCTCTGCGGCTGGTGCCATTGGCGAACTGCACGAGATACGGTGCCCCGGCGACGGGCTCGAGGTCCCGGTAGCTGTAGCGCAGTTCCAGCACGCTCGGCAGAACGCCC
>CBINCZ010000392.1:0-2914 GCA_966249295.1 uncultured Gemmatimonadales bacterium | reverse complement strand
CGTCGGGAGAAACGGCCGGACGCGAGTCGCGGGAGTCGGGGCTCGTGTCCCGAACCTTGCGACCCGCGTCCCGCGTCTCGCGCCCCGCGCCCGTCACGGCGCTTTCACCGCCTCCAGCAGGCGCCCCACCACGTCATCACTGAACACGTTCTCGGCCTCCGCCTCGAAGGTCAGCACGATGCGGTGGCGGAGCACGTCGGGGGCGAGGGCGCGCACGTCTTCCGGCACCACATATTCCCTGCCCCGCAGGAAGGCGAACGCGCGCGCTGCCGCTGCCAGCGAGAGCGACGCACGCGGCGAGGCGCCGAACGCGATGAGCGGCTTGAGGTCCGCCAGGCCGACGCTGGCCGGATCACGGGTGGAGCGCACCAGGTCCACGATGTAATCGGCGACCTTCTGGTCCATGTACAGGTCGGCGATGCGGCCGCGTGCCTCCATGATGGCCGCGGGATCCAGCAGCCGCTCCACGGCGATTTCGTGACCCGAGCCCATTCGCTCCAGCACCATCCGCTCCTCATCACGCGTGGGATATTGCACCCGCACCTTGAGCATGAAGCGGTCGAGCTGGGCCTCCGGGAGCGGATAGGTGCCCTCGTTCTCGATGGGATTCTGGGTGGCGAGCACCAGGAATGGCTCGCTCAGTTCAAACGTGGTGCCGCCGATGGTGACCTGCTTTTCCTGCATCGCTTCCAGCAGCGCCGCCTGCACCTTGGCGGGCGCGCGGTTGATTTCGTCGGCCAGGATGATGTTGGCGAACAGCGGCCCCTTCTTGACGTAGAAGTCCTGCGACTTCTGGTCATAGACCATGGTGCCGATCAGGTCCGCCGGCAGCAGGTCGGGCGTGAACTGGATCCGCGAGAAGGAGGCGCGCACGATCTCGGCAAGGGTGCGGACCGCCAGCGTCTTGGCGAGCCCCGGAACACCCTCGAGCAGGATGTGCCCTCCGGTCAGCAGCCCGATGAGCAGCCGCTCCACCATTTCGTCCTGGCCCACGATCCGCTTGCCTACTTCAGCGGTGACCCGCTGAATGAGGCCCGCTTCCATTACCGGTTCCGCCATCGTCAGTCCTCGCTTGGATCCATGCGTATGGCCCGATAGAGCGCGCGTTCTTCCTCGGGCGTGAGGGGACGGTACTCGCCCGGCTTCAGGTCGCCCAGGCGCACGGGGCCGTAGCTCAGCCGGGCCAGTCGCTCGACCTTGAGCCCCATCCCCTCGCACCAGCGCCGCACGACGCGGTTGCGCCCCTCGTGCAGGGTCACGTCCAGGATGCTGCGTCCCTCCCGACCCGGACGCACGCGCACGTCCGAAGGTTGCACCGGCCGGCCATCGAGTTCAAACGGCTTCCGGGCGAGCGCTTCGATCTCGCTGGTAGACCTGCCATGCACGAGCGCGCTGTAGCGCCGGGGAATGTGATATCGTGGATGGGTGAGGCGGTGCACCGCCTGGCCGTCGGTCGTGAGCAGCAGCAGGCCGGTCGTCATGACGTCCAGGCGGCCTACGTAGGTGAGCCCCGCCGGGTCCCGGATGAGGTCCATCACGGTGCGGCGGCCTTCCTCGTCGCTGGCGGTGGTGACGAAGCCCAGGGGCTTGTGGAGCGCCAGCCATCGCCGGGTCACCAGACGAACCGGCTTGCCCCGCACAGTGATCCGCTGCCGAGCCGGATCCACCTTGCTCCCGAGCTCGGCAACCTTTCCGTCCACCTTCACCTGGCCGGCCCGGATCAGCTCTTCCGCGGCCCGGCGCGACGCGATGCCCGCGCGCGCCAGCGCGCGCTGCACGCGCATCTCGCTCATGACTCCGCCGGAATCGCTACTTCGGCCTCGTCAGCGTGCTCGGCGTCCTCGGGCGCGTGCGGGTGGAGCGCGATGCTGAGCTCCTCGGCCTTGGGAAGATCGGCGAGATCGCGCAGGCCCAGCAGCTCGAGAAAGAGTGGCGTGGTGCCATAGAGCAAGGGCCGGCCCAGTCCCTCGGCGCGCCCTACCACTTCGATCAGGCCGCGCTCCTGCAAGGTGCGCAGGACGCCGCCGGCAGAGACGCCGCGAATCTCCTCGATCTCCGCGCGACCGACCGGCTGCCGATATGCGATAACCGCCAGCGTCTCCAGTGTCGCGGCAGAGAGCCGCGGCGCCCGCTGGGAGAACTGGGCGCGCTCGATCGCGGCAGCGTGCACCGCACGTGTCACCAGCTGGTAGCCGCCTGCCAGCTCCACCAGCTCGATGCCGTGCTGGCCGAAATCATAATGCTCGCGCAGTTGCTCGAGCGCGGTGCGGACGTCGGCCAGCGAGGCGTCGTTGTCGAGCAGGCAGAGTTCTTCCGCCGCCAGCGGACGGTTGGCCGAGAAGAGGGCCGCTTCAAGCAGCTGTGCGAGAGGGGTCACGGGCAATCCAGAGAGGCGCGAAAGGCGCCGGTTGAGTGACGGTGAGCGCACCACGGCGCGCCATCTCCAGCAGGGCGAGCAGCGTCGAGAGCACCTCGACGATGGTCGGTGCAGGACCCAGCGCCTCGAGCCAGCTGCAGCCCTCCTGCACCGAGAGGATCGCCTCGATCCGGCGCACTGCCGACTCCACGTCGAGCGGGCGCGCAACCACCTTGTGCAGCACCGGCGACGGGATGGCCGCGATCACCCGCTCGACCGCCGACAGGAGCTGCAGGATGTCCAGCGTCAGCGGAAGCGGTGGTAGCTCGGGCGGTGGCGGCAGGTAGCCGCGCGCCAGGTTGAGCGCGCGCCGCTCGGCGGCGCGTCCCATCCACAGCGCGATTTCCTTGATCTGCTGGTACTCGAGCAGCCGGCGCACCAGCTCGGCGCGCGGGTCCTCCCACCCCTCTTCATCGCTGTGCCGGGGCATGAGCAGCTGGGCCTTGAGCCGTACCAGCCGGCTGGCCATGTCCAGATAATCGGCGGCCTGGTTGAGTC
>CBINCZ010000391.1:0-2927 GCA_966249295.1 uncultured Gemmatimonadales bacterium | reverse complement strand
AACGCGGCGTCCACGAGGTCCTGATAGTCGGGCGGCTGGCTGAAGCGCCCGATGCTGCCGACTACCGTCGCGCCACTCAGTACCGTCGAAACCGCGACGCGCGGGTTGAGCCGCAGCTTGGCGGTGGGTTCCTCGCCCGGGATGTCCACCCGGGTGTCGAAGCGGTCGAGCCGTACGCCCGCGGTGATGCCCAGGTCTGAGAGACGGAACTGGCCCTCGGCGTAAGCCGCGGCCGCCAGCGGGTTGAACTCGGATGCGGTGGCACCCGGCACTGAATCCCCGACCGGCAGGTAGCCGAGCACGCGCTGGAAGGTGCGCACCCGCTGCTGCACCACCTCGCCGCCCAGGTAGATGTCGCCCTGGCTGCCGGCGCCGAACGTGAGGTCGAGCTGCGAGCGCAGTTCACGGAACTGATTCCAGGCAAGTTCGCCTCGGGAGCTGCCGCTCAGGAAGAAGGCCGGCACGCCCCAGGGCGTGTCGCTGCTGAGTGTCGGGGCGTCGAGTCCCGGGATGGGTGCTGCCGCGGCGGCGGTGTCGCGTGCCCGCGCCAGGTCCTCTCCGATGATGTCGAAGCGGGAACCGGTAAACGCGCCGAAGCGATAGTCGGGCGGGCTCGCCAGTGCGCCGCGA
The DNA here is from genome assembly GCA_966249295.1 of uncultured Gemmatimonadales bacterium. Classification (GTDB taxonomy): domain Bacteria; phylum Gemmatimonadota; class Gemmatimonadetes; order Gemmatimonadales; family GWC2-71-9; genus CAMLHP01. The sequence continues at coordinate 2,297 of CBINCZ010000391.1, read as the reverse complement.
ACGAAATCGCGATTGAACATGGAGAAGCGGAGATCGGCCACGAAGGGATGACGCGCGGTGGGGCCGCTGGCATGCTGCCAGTGAGCGCTCGCGAGCGTCCCGGCGACCCGCCGCGCCGGCCCGCCGTCGGGCTCGTACTTGAAGAGCGGGTCAAACAGCAGCCGCTGGTCAATGGAACGAAGGCCGAACAGGCGCAGCGTCTCCCGGCCGCCGATCGGGATGGTGAGCTTGCCGCCCACGTTGTACTGCTCACCCGCGTTGTGCGGCAGCAGCCAGGGAGCGTCTGAGCGGGGATCGAGCGGATTGGCCGGGCGGGGGGCGTTCACAGGATCCGCATCGAGCTCGGCCGAAAGATCGGCGGAGACCACGGCCTTGATGCCGCCGACCACCGGACCGTCGGCCTCGAGCAGCACGCGGTCGAGACCATGGTCCCAGCCATTGCCGAAAGGCCGGTCGCTCTCGTAGGCGGTGCGGCCGGCCCACTCGTCGCCACCGTCCTTGGTGACAATGTTGACGATGCCCGAGATGGCCTGGCCGTAGCGAGCGGAGAAGCCGTTGGTGACGAGCGACGCTTCGGTCAGCATGTCGGTCGGGAAGCTCAACCCCAGCGGTCCGGTCGAGGCGTCGAGCTGGTTCTTGACGCCCAGCCCGTCAATGATGAACGCCTGCTGTCCCAGTCGCCCCCCGCGATAGCTCTCTCCCACGGCGCCGGCCGACAGCGCGAGCGCATCTTCCAGCGTGCTCAGCGGCAGGCGTCGCAGGTCCTGGCTGGTGATCACCTGTTCGGACTGGGTGACCAGGGGATCGAGGATCCGGTCCGAGGTTTCCACCACCAGCGGCGCCAGCTCGACGGCGCGTGCCCGCATGGCGACGTTCACCGTGCTGGTACCGCCGGCCCGAACCTGCACGCTGTCCCGGCGCAGGGGGGCATAGCCCACGGCGCGCACACTGACCGAGTAGGTGCCGACGTGGAGGGCACGGATGCGATAGGCGCCTGCCGTGTCGGTGACGCCACCTCGGCGGCCATCATCCACCGTGACGATGGCGCCGGCAATCGGGCGGCCGGTGGCGCTGTCGCTGATGACACCCGCGATGGCGCCGGTGGCCTGTGCGCTGGCGTCACGGACCAGCGCCAGCGCCAGGATCGTGAGCAGCGCCGTGACGGCGCACTTCGCTGATCGCGCGCTCATGGGACCTGAATCCGGTAGATGTCGGACACCGCGCTGACGACCGTATCCTGGAAGGTATTCATGTTGTTGGGCGGCACGATGGTGACTACCTCATAGGGATATCCCTCGGCCAGCAGCGATGTACCATCGGGGCTCCAGCGCGGGCGCCGGAACAGCAGGGTCTCGCTGTGGAGTGGTGTCACGGCGCCGGTCAGGACGTTCACGATCTGCAGTTCGCCTCCTTGGTCCTCGCCCTGCATCGGATTCCCGTCGTCGTCAACCATCTGGGTGATTTTGCCCCGTGCGACCAGCGCGAGGCGACCGTTGGCATAATCCGCATCGCGCGGTGCCATGCCGTCGGCAAAGGTCGCAACCACGGTTTGCGCTCCCGAACCAAGGTCGTGGTGCATCACGCGGCCATCGTTGGCGAAGGTCAGGAACAGGTCGGCCGCCGAGCCGACGGCGATGGAGGTGGCGAATTCAGTGCCCGGAATGACCTGCGGGGCACCGTCGAGCGGCAGGACGTAGGCATCGCGCCAGCGACGGATCACGATCGGGTCGCATGAGCTGCAGGGCGAGAAGACCCCATCGTCCGCGCCCAGGAGCAACAGGCGATCGGCGTCGAGCCAGCGGAGCAAGCCGGTTTCCGCCACCTGCCCGTGAGCACCGGGAAAGCCGTCATTGGCCAGGATGGTGGCTTGAGGCAGGGAGTCCAGCGCACCGACCACGATGGAGGTGAGCCCCGAGCGGGACACCGGATGGAGCAGCCCGCGCAGGAATGCGACGTGATTGCCATCCGGGGCTGGTGCGGGCTGGGCATACACATCCAGCGTGTCCCGTTCGAACGGCGACGTGCTGCAGATGCTCGCGGTCCGGTGGCCACCTGACGCCGGGAGGATGCCGAGGCACGTGTCCGGCGCGGGCGGAGTCTGGCCGTTCGAGTGTTCCGGGGATTGATAGGCGTAGACGAAGTGGGCGCCGTCCGGCAGCCAGGCCGGACCCTGGCCGCCCCCGTACGTGAGGCGCAACGGCTGGATGTTCGGTGCGAAGGGCTCACTGCTCGAGCGATCAGTCGGTCCGAACGGCTCGCCATGCGAGCACGCGGCCAGCAGGAGTGCGGCAGTGCCG
>CBINCZ010000390.1:0-2944 GCA_966249295.1 uncultured Gemmatimonadales bacterium | reverse complement strand
GACACGGTCCAGTCATCCACGAAATCACTCCACGACGGGAGGACGTCGTCGGGGTATCCGAGACGCGCGTAGGACGACGTGAGTTTCACCTCGGGCAGCGCGCTGCCACGCACCGACTTGGCGGTGCCCTCCGCGGCGTTCACCGCTTCGACCGCCTGGCGCACGCTGGCTCGCGACTCCACACCGGTGTCGGCCGCGAGCGTGCCGAGCGGTGGTGGCGGCAGCGAGTCGGAGGCGTCGCCGAGAGGCGTCTCCAGCGACAGTGAGTCGGCGAGCGGGATCTCCAGCAGCTGCTTGAGCCGGAGATAGGCCACGTCGCGCTGGGAACGCGCCGTGATCACCGCGGGCCGCGCATTGTCGCGCGCGACGCGAGCGCGCAGCAGGTCAAACTCGGCGACGTTGCCCACGTCGTAGCCCAGCTTGGTGTTGTCATACGTGCGCTCTGCCTGGCGCAGGGTCGAATCGGCGATCGCGAGCAGGCGGTCGGCGAGCACGGCGTCGTAATACGCCTGGGTGACCTCGAGCGCGGCCTGCGCCTCGGCGCTCTCGAGGGCGATCTCGGCGGAGCGCACCGCGGCCTGGGCCGCCTGGGACTGGCCCGCGATGCGGCCGCCGGCAAACAGCACCTGCGAGGCCTGCAGGCCGAGGTTGTACTGGTTCTCCCGTCCGAAGGGCAGGTCCTTGAAGGCGGCGAAGGGATTCTGCCGCGAGGCGCACTCGAGCGCGCTTTCGAGGGAGTCGAGCCGCTCGTTGATGGGCAGCGTCGGGTCCGCCGTGAAGCGGCGGCACTCGACCGCCGGAGCGCTGGTCGAGTCGTCATCTACCGCGCGGGAGAATTGCGAGGCCAGCGTCCGGGTGTAGCTCGCGCTGCCGTTGAGCTGGGGAAAGAACTCGCTGCGGGCCTGCTTGAGCTGGCCCCGCGCGCGCTCCACGCCGGCCCGGGCGATCCCGGTACGCTCGCTCGCGGCCCGTCCCATCCGCAGCGCTTCCTCGAGGGAGAGCGACCGGGTGGCTGGTGCCTGTGCCCTGGCGGCGGGAGCAATGACCATCAGCATCGGAATGGCAAGCAGAAGACCCAGGCGCATCAGCTCGTCACTCCAATGCCGCGGAGGAAGATCTGCACGTAGCTGAGTACGTCGGCGTTTGCGTCGGGAGTGAACATGGCAATGACTCCTTCGCGAGTCACCGCATCGGCGAAGAGGGCGCCGATCAGCATCGCGGCGGCGCGCTTGGGCATCACGTCCGCGCGCATGCGACCCGCCGATTGCAGGCGCTCGAGGTAGGTCGTGAAAATGGCCGCCATCCGTTCCGGCGGGGCGGCGGCATCGGGAATGATTTCCGGGTGTTCCTGGAATTCGCCGAGGCGCGTGCGGATGAAGGCGGCGCAATCGGAATGCAGGGCGTAGTACTGCCTGGCCCAGTCGGAGATCTCCTTTTCGGGATCGACCGGCTCCGCCGGCAGTGCCGGAAGCTGGAACCGCTGCCAGCCGTGGCGGATCACCTCGCGGAGGAGCGCCTCCTTGGACCCGAAGTGGCGGAAGAGGGTGACCTCATTGACGCCGGCATCGATGGCGATGCGCCGGGTGGTGGTGCCACGGAAGCCGACGGAGCTGTAGAGGGCCGCGGCCGCTTCGAGAATTCGTTCACGCACGTCCATAGGGGGGAGCAAGCTAGCGGGTTTTTTCGTGCGTGCAAGTGGGTACTTACTTCGGGATGGGCAGGATGGGAGGGTGGTCGCTGGCTGCTGGCTGTTGGCTATTGGCTGTTGGCTGCTGGCTGCCGCTCCGCCCGCCCTGTCCGCCTTGTCCGACCTGTCCGCCTTTCCCGCCCATCCTGCCCATCCAGCCCATCTTGCCCATCTATTAACTATTCACTAATCACCCATCCCCCCTCCCCACCCTCGCCAGCAAATGCCGCAACACCCCAACCTCATGGCCCGTAAGCATTCCAATGGCCTTGGCACTGGCGTCGGCGACCTCGGCATCGAGCCGGCTCACCAGCTCGCGACCCTGTTCCGTCAGGACGCATCGTATCTGCCGCCGGTCAGACTCGATTCGCTGGCGGCGAACCAGCCCCTGTCGCTCGAGCCGGTCCACCAGGCCAGTGATGGCTGGCGCCCGTTCCACCATTCGAGAGGCAATTTCCAGAGTGGGAAGCCCCGTATCACTGGCGCCCGCCAGTACGCTGAGTACCATGTACTGTTGAAAGGTGACCCCGCCCTCCTCGGCGACGGCACCGATCCTGGCGCGCGAGACGTGGGCGGCGCGCCAGAGGGCCTGAAGGAGCTCCGCTTGACTGGTAGACATGATATAAGTTTCATATGAACAGTTTATTAGTCAAGCGTACTCACTTCTTCCTCGAAGGCGAGGTACAGCCACCCCAGCGGCCGTGGCTGCCCCTGGTCTTGAGCGCTGTCCTTCACCTGCTCCTCATCACTGCGGTCGTAGTGGCTACCCGAAAGGAACTCCAGGACAACCCGGCCGCGCAGTCGGCTCAGGCCGAGCCCGAACGCCGGGTAGACCTGGTCACCCTGCCGCCCTATCAGGATCCGAGCCGGCGCCCTGTTCCAACACCCAGCCGTCCAGCCGTCCAGCCGCCTAGCCGTCCGGCCGAGCCTCCCCCTCCCGATCGAATGCCCCGTCCGCAGGTCAAGCGCGGCGAGCACCTGGATGAGGACGTTACCGTCGCCCCGGAGCCACCGCCGGAGGAGGGGAAGCTGGCGGAGGCGCCAAGGGAGTCGAGAGTCGAGAGTCGAGAGTCGAGTGAGAAACCCTCGACCCTCGACACTCGACCCCCGACCCAGCTCGCGATGATCGAGGAAGCCCAGCGCCTCTTCGGCCGCCCACAGCATGGCGTCACCAACGCGACCGGGCCGACACCGAACGCCCGTTGGGCCCGGGAACTGACCGACGACCGGGAGAACGACTGCCGGCCGAGCCAGCGG
>CBINCZ010000389.1:0-2950 GCA_966249295.1 uncultured Gemmatimonadales bacterium | reverse complement strand
GGGCAAAGCTATCGCTTGGCCCCTACGGCGCCACCAGCAACACATCCGCTACCGGCCCCGCGTCCCCGCCGGGCAGCAGCCGCTCGATGTCATCCAGCGCGCGAACGCTGCGGGGCCAGGTGAGCCGGCGGCGGGCTTCACTGAAGTCTACCCATTCCGCGGCATCGTGCTCGGCGCTCCGCGCCACCTCGTCTCCGCCCGTGACCACCGCCACGAACACCGGCACCAGCGCCACCTCGTCCGGGGCGGCCTGGTAGAAGAGCTCGACACGACTCAGGTTGTAGAGCCGGGAGGGCGTGAGCCCGGTTTCCTCGAGCAGCTCGCGCCGGGCGGCGACGGCCGGCGGTTCGTCCAGCTCGATGTGGCCGTGCACCGCCTCCCACGAGCCGGGGCAGCGGCCGCCGGGCGCGCGTCGCAGGGCCAGCAACTGCAGTCTCTCATGGCTCACGCGAACCGGATAGACGTCGACCAGCGCCACTCGCACAGCGGTCACGGGATCAGTGCCGTCGGCGCGTGAGCATGGCGTCGAGCCGGGCGGCAAGCGCCCGGGGCCGGAACGGCTTGGTCAGGAAGTCGTCGGCACCGAGCTCGAAGACCCGGACTTCGTTCTCCTCATCTCCCTTGGCCGTGAGCACCAGCACCGGCAGTCGCATGGTTGCCGGACGCGAGCGAAGCTTCTGGAGCACGCTGTAGCCATCCAGCCCCGGCAAGTTGAGATCGAGCACCACGAGGTCCGGCGCTACCCGGTCCACCTGGTCAAGCGCCTGCACCCCGTCTGGGGCCTCGGCCACCCGGAACCCTTCGCGCTCCAGCAGGTCACGCATCACCTTGCGGAGGCCATCTTCGTCTTCCACCAGCAGGATCGTCCCCTTGGAACCCGCGGGCACCGAAACCGGGGGCGGCAGTTCCACCTCCGGCAGCAGCTCAAAGCTGAGGGATTCCTCTACCGCCGGCGCGCTCGCGGCGGCTACGGAGGGAACCGGCGGTGAGCCATGGCGGGTAGTGCGCCGCGCCGGTTGCGAATGGCGCTCCATCGGGACGTCGGTGACCCGCAGCAGTTCTTCCACCGTGGAATGACCAGCGAGCACGTGGCGGAGGCCACTCTCGAACAGCGATCGCATGCCGTTTCGCCGGCCTTCTTCCGCCAGGGCTGCCGCCGTCGCGCCCTCACCGATGAGCCGTTCCAGCTCGGGCGTGAGCACCAGAGCTTCGACGATGGCAAAGCGACCGCGATAGCCGGTGGAGGCGCACTCCGCGCAGCCCACCGCCTTGTAGAGGTTCGCGCCGGCGGGAATCCAGGACTGGAGCTTGGCCGGGACGCCGCCGGTGTCTTCGGTGCGGCAGGCGGGGCAGAGGCGACGCATCAGGCGCTGGGCGACGATGCCCCGGAGGGCGGAGCCAAGCTTGTACGCCTCGACTCCCATGTCCACCAGTCGAGTCACCGAATTGGCCGCGTCGTTGGTATGCAGTGTCGAGAGCACCAGGTGGCCGGTGAGTGAGGCCTGCACCGCGATCTGGGCCGTCTCACTGTCGCGGATTTCGCCCACCAGGACCACGTCGGGGTCCTGCCGCAGGATGGACCGGAGCGCCGACGCAAAGGTGAGTCCTGCCTTCTCCTGCACCTGCACCTGCACGATGTTCTCGCCCAGCTTGTACTCGACCGGGTCCTCCACCGTGACGATGTTGACGCCTTCACCCTGCACCAGGCGAAGCGCGGAATACAGCGTGGTGGTCTTGCCGGAACCGGTGGGGCCGGTGACCAGCAGGATCCCTTCCTTGTGATCGAGCAGTTCCCGGATCACCGCCGACTCGTCGTCGTAGAGTCCCAGCGCCGCGAGGTCGAGGATGACAGCGCTGGTGTTCAGAATACGGATGACGACCTTCTCGCCGGCGGCGGACGGTAGCGAGGACACACGCAGGTCCACCGGGTGGCCATTCACCAGGACGCGCGCGCGCCCGTCCTGGGGCCGGCGCCGGTCGGCAATGTCCAGCCCGGACATGATCTTGAGCCGGGAGATGAGGGGCAGGCCGGCGTTGCGCGGGACCTTCATGACCTGGCGCAGGACGCCGTCGATGCGATAGCGCACCGCCACGCCGCCGTCGATCGGCTCGACGTGGATGTCACTGGCCCGGCTCGCGACGCCGTCAGCGAGCATCATGTCTACCAGGCGAACAATGGGCGCATGGCTCGCCTCTTCCGCGGTGGCGCCGACGTCCTCCTCTTCTTCCACCGCCTGCACCTCGGCGGACTGGTCGAAACCGCCCAGCAGGCGAGCCACCGGATCTTCTGTCGGGAACAGGGCCTCAAGCCCGGCGCGGATCCGTGACGGCGGCGCGAGGAAGAGCCGCACTTCCCGTCCACTCGCGAAGGCGAGTCCCTTTTCCGCGTCGATGTCGAACGGATTCGCGGTGCCTACATCGAGGTACGAATCAGAGACCCGGAAGGGCAGCACGCCGAACCGGCGCACCACCTGCGCCGGCACCACCGCGACGGCATCGTTCGAAGCATCGCCCTCGGGCATGACCGGCATTCGGAATCGCCTGGAGACGGCCTCGAGCACCTGCTCGTCGGTGAGCAGGTGGCGATGGACCACGCGGTCCCAGAGCGAGATGTTGTCGCCGCCCCCCAGCCGCAGTTCTGCGATAGTGCCCGGGCTGAGCAGGGGCTCGAGGGTGGCAACGAGCCACTCGTCGGTGAATTGCATGTCGTATCCGTGCTGGTGCTGATGAAGTGCCCGGTGGGCCCTCAAGTGTAATGGCGTCGAGCGTCGGGCGGCAGGCGTCCCACGCGCCACGCGCCACGCTCCCCCACCCAACAATCGATCACGACTACCGATCTCGTGTACGACGACAGCGCCACCAAACTTCATCACACGCACAGCCGCGCGCGCTCGCCCATTCACTTCCTCGTGCCGCCCCTCTCACGCACCCGTCGCCCCACCCGCGCGCC
>CBINCZ010000388.1:0-2962 GCA_966249295.1 uncultured Gemmatimonadales bacterium | reverse complement strand
TGGGCGCGGAGGAGGGGAAGCGGGTCGTGAGTCATGGGTCATGGGTCTCAGGTCATGGGTCATGACTCACGACCCACGACTCATGACCCTAATCACTCCACATCCAGATCCCGGCCATCGCCGCCGCGCCGACCGCCGCAGCGGCTGCGGGGGCAAGGCCGCTGCGCCTCTGCGGGAGCTCAAACACTGAATCGATGGTGGCGAGGGGCAGCACGATCCGGCAGCTGTCACAGTCGGTGGCCTGCCACGCCGGAATCCCGCTCAGGGCACTATCGCTCACCTGGACACCATGCAGCGTATCCACTTGCTCGCCCTGCCAGAGCGCCAGTCGCTGCTCCGGTTCCATCGAAGCACCGGGCTGCAAGGTGATGCGGGCTGCTGCGGGTGCGCAGGCCACCACGAGCACAAGGAGTATCACCGGAAGCTTCATTCGATCCTGCATGCCATAAGGATGTGCCGCACGTCGCATGTGCATCCGCCTGGGTGCATCGTCTCAGCCAAACCTGCCGCCCGCTATTCGGGCCAGGAAGCCGCCCTCATCGTCGTCGATGCCCCAGCGGACAATGTCGGCGATGGCGCCGGAACGAATGAGGCTTCGAACCGCCGGCTTGATCACCGCACCGCCCGGCGAATTCCGGCCCTTGCCGGTGATGATGTGCACCAGCTGGCCCGCCCGCTGCCGCCTGGCGCCCGCGAAATACTGCTCCAGCCGGGCGCGTGCTTCGGTGGCCGAGAAGCCGTGGAGATCGAGCGTGTCATCCACTCGGCCTTCGAGTGGATCGAACGGGTCATGTCCGTAAGTCGACGCGCTCCGGCGCCTGGTCACTCGACGGTGAACCCCATGTTCATCCCATGCAGGTCATGTGTCACGCCATCCGTCGCCGCCCGTACTCGGCAGGTGACACTGTAGTTGCCCGGCGTGAAATCTATCCGTGCCAGGATGGTGTCGCCCGGAGCGATGTCGGTTACACCTCCGTACGGCGTCACCGGCGGCGGTCCATCCTGCCGGTTGATCCAGTTGACGAAATCCTGGGGCGTCTTGCCGGGATCGAGCTTGGACAGGATCAGCTCGTGGGTATCGGTGCCCTGATTGATGATGGCGACGGTTTGCGGTCCCGCCACCGGTGTGCGGGAGAAGGTGAAGGCATAGTCGGTCAGAGTAACTGTCAGGTCGGCCGGCGGCATGCCGGCCCGCGCTCCCGCTCCTGGTACGACCGTCACGTCCTTCATCATGCCCTTGGCAAGGTGCAGCACATGATCCCGGCTCGGGATATGACAGAAAGCCATGTAGTGGCCTGGCGCCAGCGAGACCGTTGCCCACGAATCGCGGCCCGGTGCCGGCGCATTGGGCCCGCCAACAGGATGCATCCAGGGTGGCAGGGGGCCGCCGGTCTTGAGCTCGGCGAAGGCGTCGCTCATGGTCTTGCCGTCATCCAGGCGATAGAACATGAGATGGTGCGGCTCGGTGCCCTTGTTGAGCAGGTGGAAGGTCGTGAGGCCGCTGGTGAGCGTGTCGGGCATCTGGTAGGCGTAATTGTGCGTGATGACGGTGACTTCCCGGGGAGCAGCGATGCTGTCTGCCGTGCCGGATGCGCCGGCCCGCCCTGGCGCTTTCGCATTGTCGCACGCGGAAACCAACATGGTTACCATGAGCACCACTCCATCACATCGCGGCATATCCGCCCTCATTCGTGCTTTCGTGTTTTCGTGTGCGCCTTGGCACAACCCAGATCATACACGGAGGACGGGGCGGCTCTGAGAGCCGCCCCCTACCGCGGCGACGTCCCGATGTCCGATACGAGCATCTCGTACTTCTCTTCCACGACGTCCCTGCCCCATGGCTGACCCGGATGTTCCTCCACCTTGCGGAATCCTGCCATCCGGTAGAGCCGAGCGGCGTCGGTGAGCGCACTGACGGTCCAGAGGATGATCTTCTCGTAGCCGGCATCCCGGCTGAACCGGATGGCCTCATCGAGCAACCGGTGCCCGAGCCCCTTGCCTCGCGCCTCGGGCGCCACCAGGAACCAGCGGAGCTGTGCCGTGCCGGGACTCTCCTCCACGATCGCGATCGTTCCCAGCAGCTCACCATCATGCTCCACCAGCCAGATTCGCTCCCGATCCGTCAGCCCCCGTCGCACCACCTTGCCCAGCGGCTCGGCGACATGCGCCTCGAACCTGATGTCGAATCCGTGCTCGCGGTCGTAGAGCACACCATGCAGGCCGATGATCGCCGCCAGGTCGCCCGGGCGGAGTGTCGTCCGGACGGTCTCGCCCATGCTCAGGCCGGACGACGCTCGGGCTGGCGGATTGGCCGCAGGACCAGTTCGCCGCCGCAGTTGGGGCAGACTTCGTTCATCTCGTCCGCGCAGTCGGCGCAGAAGGTGCATTCGTAGCTGCAGATGAACGCGGTGTCGTCTCCAGCGAGGGGCGCGTGGCATCGCTCGCATTGGGTACGCATCTCAAGCGCCATCTGGCTTCTCCTTGCTCATGCCCTGGTTGTCCGGTGTGGCCTGGCGGCGTGCGATGGCAAGCCAGAAGAGGCACATGAGGACGAACACGGCTCCCAGCACCTGGAACACCACCGCCGCGCCTCCATGGCCCCGCAGGACCAGTCCCGCCGCGAGAAATCCGAGCCCGGCAAGCCCGTTCAGGATCGACGTCACGTATGCAAGCGACATTACGTTGCCCCCTCTGGGAAATACTTCCGGAAAAGCTTCCGCGACAGTGCCAGCGCGTCGCCGGTCGGCTCTGCCGGGAAGGCGTCTGTCCGGCGGGACCATTCCTGCTCCCACTGGCACATTCGGCTGGCAAAAGGCGCACGGTCAAACGTGCTGCCGTTGTCCAGCGACTGGTTCAGCTCACGAAAGAACGCCTGCCAGCGTGGAAGGTAGTAGCTCGAAAAGATCCCCTGCCACTGCTTGTGGGCGTAGAGATTCAGGTCGTCGTTCTGGCCCTCGGTGCA
>CBINCZ010000387.1:0-2963 GCA_966249295.1 uncultured Gemmatimonadales bacterium | reverse complement strand
GCCGCGTTCGGCTGCACCGCCGCCGGGAGGCAGTGCGCGGTGACCATTCGGTCGCAGTCGTCCGGCGACATCGGCGCCAGCTCGATCGTGACCGTGCCGCACTGGCTGAGACTCTCGCGCAGCCGGATGGCATGAGGCGACTGGCCCAGCTCGCTCGCCCGGCCGATGAATACCATCATCACCTGCTGGCCCTTGACCCGCCTCAGGAGATGGTGAAGGAGCGCCAGACTGGCGTCGTCGGCCAGGTGATGATCATCGATGACCAGGATGAGCGGATGCTCATCCGCCACCGCGGTGACCAGCTCATGGAGTGCATCGGCGATGCGGAGCCGGGCCGTTTCACCGATGCTGTCCGACGGCGGGGGAATGTTGGGGAAGCGGCGGCGGATTTCGGGGACTGCCTGCGCCAGGTCGGCCAGGGATTCGGGGGACGCCGCGCTGGCGCCCGGACGATCCAGGAGACTGCGTACCAATCCGCCGATGGCGGCGTAGGGAATCTCCCGCTCCATGTCGTAGCATTGTACGCGCGCCGATGACGCCCCCTCGAGTCCAGCCGCGGTGGTGAGACGCTCGACCAGGGTCGTCTTGCCGATTCCGGATTCGCCCAGGACGTGGGCGTGCGCCTCCTCACCCCGCTGCATCCGCTCCCAGGTTTCGTAGAGAAGGCGGTGTTCCCGCCCTCGGCCAATAAATGGCCGATCCTTCCACTGATCGATCCGGACCGACGCAATCGCGTGATGGGCCGTGCGCTCCCAGCCACGCTTCCTGAGACGTAGCGCCATGCCCTCGAGCCGCTCGGACGGGACCGCGCCCAGTTCCTCATGCAGCCGCTCACGCCAGGCCTCGAAGATCTTGAGCGCGTTCACACGGTCGCCCGCGAAGGCACGCGCCTCCATCTTGGCGCGCACCGCCTCCTCGCTCAGCTCATCGAGCGCCAGCATGCGATCGGCCAGCTGCTCGATCTGCTGGCTGTCGCCGGTGCGCCGGCACCGGTCCATGAGCAGGACCAGCCCGTCGCGGATGCGTGGGTGCCACCGCGCCCGCTGCTGCTCGCGCCAGAGCATGAAGCCCGCGGAGTCGGGTACCTCGAAGCCGTCGAGGAACGCGGCCACATCCAGCGGCGGCGTGACGTCGTCGCCCAGGATCTGGCCACCGTCCAGGCGATGGAGGTCGAGCTCGAGCTGGGGAAAGCTCCAGCGCACGCCATTGGTGTTGGCGTCGAAGACTTCCTGTCCGAATGCAGCGCGGAGGGAGGTGAGCGCCGTGGCCACGGAGTGACGGGCGTCGGATTCCGGAAGGTTGGACCAGAGGAGTTCCGCCAGTTTTTCCCGCTGGTGCCGCCGGTCGCTCTCCAGCACCAGGTAGATCAGCAACGCCATGTGCTTTCGCACCTTGATGCGAACCGCCTGCCCATCCGCCCGGGTCAACGCCGGCTCACCCAGGCACTTGAGCTGAAAGCGCATGGTCATGGGCATGAATATGCGGCTGAAGGGTAAAATGGGAATAAAACGGACGCGAGGCTCGAGACGCGAGCCACGGGTCCCGCGTCCCGCGGCTCGCGTCCTCCCGTGGCCCGCCCATTGCCCTCCGAGCGCACGACCGAATTCGCCGGCGCGACGCAGTTCCTTGCAGCCGCGCGCTAACGGCATGTATCACAGTGTCTTGCGACCGCGTCCCGCGTCCCGCGACCCGCGTCCAGGCACCGAGCCCAAGTACAACCCGGAGACCAGCATGGCGTTCTGCAAGACCCGCGCGGCCCTGGCCGCCCTGTCCGTCGCCCTTCTCGCCGCCTGCGGCGACTCGGGCCCCAGTGAGTTCAATGCCGCGGGCATGAACAACGACCTGGCCCAGCTCAACACGCTGACAAGCGATGCCGACCTCGCGCAGGTGTTCAATGGCGTGGGGCAGGTGATCGGTGGGCCGCTGCTGACACTGAGCCGGGTGGCCACGCGGCCAATCCAGTCGAGCGACGCCAAGGTGGTGGCCGCCGCGCTCGCGAGCGCGCGGAAGCAGCACGTCGCCATCAGCGCCTCCTCGGCCATTCCGCCCGAAGCCGCTGGCAAGACCTGGGTCTACAACCCGGAAACCGAGGATTACGAGGTCTCCGAGCTGACCGGCGCCCCCGCCAATGGCGTGCGGATACTGCTCTACGAACAGGACATCAACGGCGAGTTCATCCTGCCGCTGGTGGAAACCGGCCATGTGGACCTGACTGACCTCTCGAGCGGCAGCACCGGCAAGGGCCGGCTCCAGGCGGTGAAGGGAAGCACCACCCTCCTCGACTACACGGTGACCGTGACCGGTGACGACACCAACGGCTCCATGAGCGTGGATGGCTTCCTGGCCCTGGCGTTCGGACGGCTCGACGTGGACTTCTCCGCCAACGGCAGCGACAACGGCACCACGTCGACCTTCGACATGCATTCGTCGCTCGACTTCTCGGCCCATGACCTCAGCTTCGACTTTGCCATGAGCGGCACGGTCAATGATGAGGACGGCACCGGTGACTTCACGATCAATGAAACGATCAAGTCGCCCAACGGCCGCATGGACCTGACCGGCTCGACCAGCGCCGAGAGCGATCCCACCTTCACCATCAAGGTGAACGGCGACACCTGGGCCACCTACGATGGTGATACGCTCACCCCGGTGGATGGCCGTACGCTCAGCGCGGACGAGCAGGCGGCCCTCAACGGCGCCGCCAGCATCACCTTCATCGGTATTCTCCTGCCGATCGAACTGGTTCTGGTGATGGCGGCGCTGACGGGGACCGTGCCGGGGTTGCCGTTGTAGAGGAGCTGAGAGCTGAGAGCTAAGAGCATAAGAGCTTGGACCAACAACCCTCCCGACTGCAGGGAGGGTTGTTGCTTCTGGCTCTCAGCTCTCAGCTCCCAGCTCTCAGCTCTTAGCTCTTAGCTCTTAGCTCTTAGCTCTTAGCCCCCCATCATCACCTGCAACCCCAC
>CBINCZ010000386.1:0-2968 GCA_966249295.1 uncultured Gemmatimonadales bacterium | reverse complement strand
CCTGCACCAGCTGGGCAGCGTACTTCTGCCGCACCGTGGGCAGCTGCTTGATCCGCTCATACATGAGCGGCTGGGTGTAGGCCGGCTCATCGGCCTCGTTGTGGCCGTGGCGGCGATAGCCCACCAGGTCCACGACCGCGTCCTGCGCAAAGGTCTCCCGGTAGGCCATCGCGAAGCGCGCAGCCGCAAGGCACGCCTCGGGATCGTCCGCGTTCACGTGAACGATCGGCACGTCGAAGCCCTTGGCCAGATCGCTGGCGTAGCGGGTGGAGCGCGCGTCACGGATGTCAGTGGTGAACCCCACCTGATTGTTGGCGATGACGTGCAGGGTCCCGCCCACGGTGTAGCCTGGCAGCCCACCCAGATTGAACGTCTCCGCTACAACGCCCTGGCCGGCGAAGGCAGCGTCGCCGTGGATGACGATCGGCAACGCGGCGTGCTTGTCGCGCCGTGCTTCCTGGCCCCGCCGCTGGGTCTGCCGAGCGCGCGCCCGGCCCACTACCACCGGACCCACGAACTCAAGGTGGCTCGGATTGGGCGAGAGGGTGACTGTTACTGCCTTGCCCGCGCTGGTGGGATAGGCCCCTTCGGCGCCATGGTGATACTTGACGTCGCCGGTGCCAAGTTCGCCCTCATCGTCCGCGCCCAGCGAGTGCTTGTTGCCCTCGAATTCGGCAAAGATGGTCTCGTAGGGGCGTCGCACCGTATGCGCCAGCACATTGAGGCGGCCGCGGTGCGCCATCCCGATGTCCACTTCCTGCGCGCCCATGCTGGCGGCCTGGTTGATCCACAGGTCGAGCATCGGGACCATCATGTCGAGGCCCTCGATGGAGAAGCGCTTCTGGCCGAGATACGCCTTCTGCAGGAACTGCTCGAAGGCCTCGACTTCGATCAGCCGATCCAGCAGCGCCAGCTTCTCCTCGGCGCTCAGCTGGGTGCGGAACGCACCGGATTCGATCCGCTCCCGCAGCCAGACCCGCTCGTCGTGGCTCGCGATGTGTTCGATCTCGTAGGCGATTGTTCCGCAGTAAGCCGCCTCGAGGTGCGGCAGCGCTTCGAGCAGCGACTTGCCCGGCACCTTGATCCGGAGGACTTCGGCGGGGATACTCGCCATGACCTCGGGCGTGAGGCCGATCGACGCCGGATCGAGCGACGGGTCACCCACCGGCTCGCCGCCCAACGGGTCCAGGCGCGCCGCGAGGTGACCGTGGGTCCGGAAGGCCTTCACCAGCGCCATCGCGGCAGCGACATGCTGCATGTCCGAGACGGGCGAGACGGGCGAGACGGATGAGACGGGCAGGGTGGTCGAGGGGTCGTGGGGTCGAGGGGTCGAGGGCGTGTAGGCGAGCCCCAGGCCAGCATACACCGACTCGTAGAATCCTTCCGCGCCCTGCAGCATGCCGTCCACCGTGGCCAGGAACTGGCCGCTTTCGGCGCCCTGGATGATGCGATGATCATAGGTGCTGGTCATCATCATCACCTTGCTGAGCCCGAGCTGCTGCAGTGTGGCGGCAGGCGTCGCACTGAATTCCGGTGGGTAGGCAATGGCACCTACCGCGATGATGGTGCCCTGGTTTGCCATGAGCCGGGGCACCGACGCCACCGTGCCGATGCCGCCTGGATTGGTGAGCGTCACCGTGCCACCGGCAAAATCATCCGGCATGAGGCGGTTATGGCGTGACTTGTCCACCAGCGCTTCGTAGGCCGCGTGGAACTGGCCAAAGTCCATCGCCTCGGCATGCTTGACGACCGGCACGACCAGCCCGCGCGAGCCATCCTTCCGCGTCACGTCCACCGCGAGTCCGAGGTTGATACCGTCGGGCACGACCCGGTGCGGCACGTCGTTTTCCACCGCCAGGAAGTGTCCCATGACCGGGTGCTGCTTGACCCCCTGGACCAGTGCCCACGCAATCAGGTGGGTGAAGGAAATTTTCTCGCTGCGTCCCGCGGCCTTGAGCGCCGCGTTCAGTGACTTCCGCTCGGCCTCGAGCCGCGCCACCGGAAGTTCCCGGAAGGTGGTGGCGGTCGGCACGGTAAGGCTCTCGTTCATGTTCTGGACGAGGCGGAGCGCGGGACCCTTGATCTCGAGACGGTCGGGACGGGCAGGGCGGGCGGGTTCCTGCGTGGCGGGTTCCGCCGTCGGGGCGTGGGCGCCGTTCTGGGCGGTTGGCTTCTCGCCGACCACGCCGCTGTCGAACAATTGCCGCCATTCCGGGCCCACTGAAGCGGGGTCCCGGAGGTAATCCTCATACAGAGATTGGGCGAAGCCGGCGTTGGCGGTTTCGAAGACGTTCGGATCCACGACTGCTCCTGCGCACCCTGAAGTGGCCAAGCGAAACGGAAACCCTGCGATAGCAGAAAGATAACGTCTCTTGCCGAGCCGTGCTTCGCGCACCAAGATTGAGCACCCCTGACTCTGCGCGGCCTGCATGAACACACTGGATGGACGGCGTGCACTGCTGCTGTTGACGCTGCTGGCGGCAGCGTGCGGCCGATCGCCAGGCACCGCCAAGATCGGACTCGCCTACTCACCGGGGTGGCGCAACATCGAGGCGGCGCGCCTGGCGCTGAGGGATCTGGACGCCATGCAGCAGGTACGCCCGGTCCAGCTGCTGCTGGATTCCACGATCGTGGGAGACAGCGCGCAGGTGGAAGTCCGGCGTGCCAAGCGCCTCGTCGCCGATCCGGGTGTCATGACCGTGATCGGGCCGAGCAACAGCCGGGGCGCGCTGGCGGCCGGACCCATCTACTCCGCCGCCGGCGTGACGCAGATCAACCCGCAGGCCACCAGCTACCTGCTGTCCAGCATGGACGGCCGCACCCTGACCCTGATCCCGGACGACTCCCTCGAGGGTGCGTTCATCGGGATGTTCCTCGCCGACTCCCTCCGCGCCCGCAGTGCCACGATCTTCTTCGCCAACGACGAATACGGCATCGGCCTGCGTGAGGGCGTCGAACGGGCGTTGTC
>CBINCZ010000385.1:0-2976 GCA_966249295.1 uncultured Gemmatimonadales bacterium | reverse complement strand
GGGAAGGCATAGTTGCTTCTTCCCGTCTTCCCGACGTCCCAACTTCCCGTCTATTCCGTCCACACGTCAGTCCGCTGGTTGATATCGTGAAACCAGTCGATGCCCCAGAGCTGGGCCCGGATGACGGGCTTCGGTGTCGTGACGCGGGTGGTGAAGGTGTTGCCGAAGTACCAGATGTCCACCGGGAGCTTCACCTGCTGGGTGGTGCTGTCTGACAGGGTCAGCGTCATTTCCACCGGCATCACCTGGGGGCCGAGGTTGTTCAGCGTGATGGCGACGTCGGTCGTGCCGTCTGACTTGGCGCGCTGCTGCACGCCGGCGATGGCCTGGTCCAGCCCGGCGGTTGAATAGAACCATCCCTTCCAGAACCAGCTCAGATCCCGGCCCGACATGTCTTCCATGGTGCGAAAGAAATCCGCTGGCGTCGGGTGCCTGAGCGCCCAGCGCCTGGTGTATTCGGCGAAGGCCTTGTCGAAGACTTCGGGGCCAAGCACATGGTTCCGTAGCGCCAGCAGCGCGATGGAGGGCTTCACGTAGGCGAGCTCGCCGAGGTTGGCGTTGTTGCGGTAGCGGTTGGCGGCCGTCATGATCGGCTGCGCGGCCGACTGCTGGTCCAGCATCAGGAGGCCTTGCTCCTCGCCCGCCCGCACGCGGGAATCATCCCGCTTGAAGTAGTCCTCTTCCGAGAAGGTGTTGATGAAGGTGTTGAACCCTTCATCCATCCACGCATACAGCCGCTCGTTGGATCCCACAATCATGGGATACCACATGTGGCCGATCTCATGGGTCACGACATTGTAGAGATCTTCCCGCGAATCGCTGTGCGCCTCCATCGCGACCATCGGGTACTCCATGCCGGAAATCGGCCCCTCGACTGCCGAAATCTGCGGGTAGGGGTATGGCAGCCAGCGCTTGCTGTATTCCTCGATGGAGAACGCGGCCATCTTCGCCGCTTCCTGCCACAGATCCTGCGCTCCCGGCCGGTAGTAGGCAAACGCATAGTGACCGTCATAGCCCTGGCCATCCCAAATGAACTCGGGCGAGGCGGCCCAGGCCACGTCGCGGACATTCCTGGCGGAGAAGCGCCAGGTCAGCGTGCCGCTGGTCTTCGGCCGGGCTGAGCCGTTGGCGAGCTCGGCTTCCGTCACGATGTGGACCGTGGTGTCGCTGGTCCGCGCGGCAGCCAACCTGGCGCGCGTCTGTGCGGTGAATACTTCAGTGGGGTTGGTCACGAGCCCGGTGCCTGCCACGATGAAGCCGGCGGGGACCGTCACGGCGTAGTCGAAGTCGCCATACTCGAGATAGAACTCGCCCTGCCCCTGGTACTGGTCGGTGTTCCAGCCGCGCACGTCATCATAGACGGCGAGGCGAGGATACCATTGCGCCAGTTCGTAGAGACTGCCGTCCCGTCCCATCCGGTCGGCGCCGTGCTCGGGAATATTGAAGGCAAAATCCAGCGAGATGGTGGTGGTGGCGCCCGGCGCCAGCTCGGATGCGAGCTCGATGTACATCATCGTATCGTCGACCCGTCCGCTCAGCGGCTTGCCGGCTGGCGCCCTGGCCTTGGCGGGTGCCGGCGCGCCTTGGGTCATGTTGGAGATCACGAACCCGCCGTCAAAGTTCCGTCCCCCGAACCGCGATCCAGCCGGAAAGAGCAACGATCCCGTGGCGCCGTGCTTGAACAGGTTCTGGTCGAGCTGAAGGTAGATGTGACCGAGCGGCAGCGGGGAATTGTTCTGGTAGGTGATCTGCTCGTGGCCGGAGAGTCGGTTGGCTGCCGTGTCGAGCGTGGCGGTAATGCTGTAGGAGACTTTCTGCTGCCAGTACTCCGGGCCGGGGCGCCCATCCGCCGTTCGTACCAGGTTGCCGGGTGGCAGGTTGAGATGGGCAAACATGCCGGTGTCGAGCACGGCCGGCCGGAGCGTTGTGCCTGCCGCAGGGCGCGCCGGCTGCTGGGCGCCGGCGGTGCCGGCCAGCAGGACGGCGGCAGCCGTGAGAACGAGAGTACGCATACGTCCTTCCTGGAATGGCCGCGCGCCGGGGGCGCGGCCGGCTCAGCTCAGAGGCGGGGCAGAGTGACCCCCTGCTGTCCCTGGTATTTCCCCTTCTTGTCCCGGTAGCTGGTTTCGCAGACGTCGTCGTCGTCGGCCTCGAAGAAGAGCACCTGGCAGATGCCCTCGTTGGCATAGATGCGGGCGGGGAGCGGCGTGGTATTGCTGATTTCGAGGGTGACGTGGCCCTCCCACTCCGGCTCGAACGGCGTGACGTTGGTGATGATGCCGCAGCGGGCATAGGTCGACTTGCCCACGCAAATGGTGAGCACATTTCTCGGGATTCGGAAATACTCCACCGACCGCGCCAGGGCAAAGCTGTTGGGCGGGACGATGCAGATCTCCCCCTCGAACTCCACAAAGCTCCTGGCGTCGAACTCCTTGGGATCCACCACGGCCGAGAGCACGTTGGTGAAGATCTTGAACTCCGGAGCCACCCGCATGTCGTAGCCGTAGGAGGAGACGCCATAGGAGATGGCACGCCGTCCCCGGGCGTCCACGTCCCGGACCTGCTGCTCCACGAACGGCTCGATCATCTTGTGCTCCAGCGCCATCCGGCGGATCCAGCGGTCGGATTTGATCGACATCGGCGTCCTCGGTTCAGGTCGGGGCGGTTGCTGAGGCGGGGAATATAGCCGGTCGGGTAACGGCATGTGACGTCGGGGCTTGGGTTGAATCGGGTCAGGGCCGGGTGTAGATTCGGGAGGCTTCTTGTGAAAATTCTCACGAACGGGCCCATGCTTCAGCCCTATATCCCCATCCTGCTGCTGTTCGCCTTCGTGATCGCCAACGCGATTCTCATGCTTGGCTTGTCACATGTGCTGTCGTGGTACCGGCCGACTCCGGTCAAGCAGGCGCCGTACGAGTCAGGCATGCCGGTGCTGGGCGACGCCCGCGAACGGTTCTCCATCAAGTTCTATCTCGT
>CBINCZ010000384.1:0-2985 GCA_966249295.1 uncultured Gemmatimonadales bacterium | reverse complement strand
TCCACCTTGGCCACCCGGAGCTTGCCCGCATGCTCGCCGGCCAGCTGCTCCAGGATCGGCGCGATGGCCTGACATGGACCGCACCAGGTCGCCCAGAAATCCACCAGCACGAGGCCGCTCGCCTGTTCGACTTCGGCAGCAAAAGTGTCGTCGGTAACGTGCTGGATCTGGGTATTGGTCGCGCTCATCCTGTTATTCTCCAATCTGAAGCTGGCCGTCCCCGGCCGGTTCCGAAAATGAATGGAGCCTCGGGATGCCCCGGGCTCCACAACCCTCTGCAAGGAGACGCTCGTGACGGATGCGCCCCGGTTTGCCCACGTCGGGATTGCCGTCCCCGACCTCGATGCGGCGGCCGCGTTCTATCGCGACGTACTGGGCCTCAAGCCGCATCCAGTAGAGCAGGCGGACGGTGCTGACATTCTCGGCTTTCCGCTGGGCGAGGCGAGCGTTGAGCTGCTGGCGCCTCGCGCCGCCGACAGCCCGATCGCCCGGTTTCTCGAGCGGCGCGGGCCGGGCATCCATCACATCTGCTATCGCGTCACCGATCTCGATGCCGCACTCGCCCGCTGTCGCGACGCCGGCTACCAATTGATCGACGAATCGCCGCGCCTGGGCGCGGGGGGATGCCGGATTGCCTTTGTCCATCCCCGTTCGACTGCCGGGACGCTCATCGAACTCACTGAATGATTAACGCCGGCGGGTTCCCCGGTTATTGCTTGCCGGAGGTGTCCTCTTCGCCGCAGCGCCGGCCGGGACTGCCCAGCGCATCGAGCGCGATGGCGGAGACCAGCCAGCTCTTGCCGGCACGCGTGGTGGTAAACGGGACGATCTCGTTGCAGCTGCCCCGTGTCATTTCAACCTGCAGCACCCGGCGATCCTTCGACGACCCATCCTCGGTGTTCGAGATGATGCGATAGGTGGCGCCCCGGAGATACGCCTGGACGATGACCAGCCGGCGCTCGTAATCCGACGGCTGGCGGGTCTTGGCCGCGGAACCCTTGGAGGTGCCCCAGAGTTCCGCCATCTTGTCGAGGTTGCTGTCGGCAACGGCGCGCAGGAAGCCCTGCACGGCGGCCTCGGACCCGGCCTGCGGGGCTACGGACTGCGCGGTGGAAGTGGTCGCTCCGCCGCACGCGACGACGAGCACGGCTACGGCAAGGGAAAGAAGTCGCTGGGACACGCTGGGCTCCGGGCAAAGTGCCAGTGGCGAAGATAATTGGTCGCGAAACCTGCAAACAACCTGCTCATGCGCCTCTACATCAACATTGATCATGTGGCCACCGTGCGTCAGGCGCGGCGCACCGATGAACCCGATCCGGTCGCGGCGGCGCAGCTGGCGGAGGCGGCGGGCGCCGACGGGATCACCGCCCACCTCCGGGAAGATCGCCGGCATATCCAGGACGAGGACATCGAACGGCTTGCAAAGGCCGTGCGCACGGTGCTCAACCTCGAGCTGGCCTCGGCACCGGATATTACCGACCTGGCCTGCCGGCTCCGTCCCTTTCAGGCGACGCTGGTGCCGGAACGTCGCGAGGAAGTGACAACCGAGGGCGGCCTGGACCTCAGTCGGCCAGGCCCTGCCCTGGAGGCGAGCATCGCCAGGCTGACCGATGCCGGCATCAGGGTGTCCCTGTTTATCGCGCCGCACCCGGGGGATATCCGGGCGGCACATGCGCTGGGCGTGCCAGCCGTGGAGCTGCACACCGGCCGGTACGCCAACAGCTGGCGGGAGTCGAACGAGGCGCTTGAAGAACTGACGCGGGCGACGGAGGTGGCCAGGGACCTGGGGCTTGCCGTGCACGCCGGGCATGGACTGACGTATGCCAACGTGCGGCCGGTGGCACAGATTCCCGGCATCGAGGAGCTGAATATCGGGCACAGCATCGTGAGCCGGGCCGTGATGGTCGGCATGGCGCAGGCCGTCAGCGAGATGGCCCGGCTGGTGCGTTGACCCTTCGGAGCAGGATGCCTAACCTACGGGCGACAGCGACCCCAATTCCTGAGGGCCCATGAGCGCACCCCTTGGGTCGGCGGACTTTTTTGCCCTCGAAGCGGGCGAATGCCTCGACCATCTCGACGTCCTGATATCCCAGCCTGACGGTGGCGACCCCGCGCAGATGCTGCGCTATTCGCGCGCACTGCGAGGCTCGGCGCTCATGGCGAACCAGACGGCGCTCGCCCGGGCAGCGGCCGGCTTCGAGGCACTGGCGCGCGCCGTCCGCGACGGCAAGCGGGCCTTCGACGCCGTGGCCCGGGAGCAGGCGGCGCAGGCGGTCGACGACGTGCGTCACCTGGTTCGGCGTGTCAAGGAGTGGGGCCCGGCGGACGAGGCGAAGGCCACCCGGATCGCGAGCGAGCTGGCCGCGCTCGCGGGCGGCGAACTGCGCGACCCGCGAGCGCAGCCGGCGCCCCAGGGCACGCAGGCGCAGACTGGCGTCCGGGCGTTCGTCGCCCGCGAGGGTGCGCTGGTGGCGAGTGCGCTCGACCGCGCGGCGCGCTCCCTTGAAGCGACACCGGAAGCACGCGAACCGCTCTATGCGGTGCTTCGCCGGATGCAGTCACTGCGGGGTCTCGCCGAACTGAGTGAACTGAGCCCGCTCCCCGAAGTGCTCGACGGAATCGAACTCGCGGTCGGCGACCTGACCCGGCTGTTCGCCCCACCGCCCGGCGTTCCAGAGCTGCTGGATGCGGCCGCCGCCGCGCTCACGCGGATTGCCCGCGATGTGGCAGACCGCGGCACTCCGGATCCCGGGGCGCCTGAAGCCCAGGAATTCACCGACCGGCTGCTCCGGGCGTTTGCCAGTGAAGATGATGTGGCACCAATCGAGGATCTGCTCGACCGCAGCCAGGGCGACGCCATCGTGCGCTCCTCCGCCCAGCCGCAGGTCGCGCAGCCGGCTCCCTTGGGCGCGGTCGACCTCGGGAGCCACGGTGAGCACCTGGTGCAGGCGGCGGAGCAGTTGATGGCGGCGCCGTCCGTGACCG
>CBINCZ010000383.1:0-3002 GCA_966249295.1 uncultured Gemmatimonadales bacterium | reverse complement strand
GAGCGCGCGGCCACGATCGAGAGCCTTGAAGCGCTCGCCCATTGGTTTCTCGACGCCGACGCGGAAGTAGCGATCACGCTCCTTGATGGATGTGCCGCGGCGAGATCGCAGCTTGGCGCCGGTCGGACCCCGCGCTGGAACAAGATCGTCGAGGACGCGCGACAGCTCGCGGTGTCTGGCCGCGACGCGGCCAGCGCCACCCGGGAGCGGCAACGGAATGCCAGACTCGCGCTCGACGAGCTGGTGCAGCTTGCGCGTAACCAGCTGACCCGGCATGCCGAGGTGGCGGCATGACGCACGCCGATGATGTCACGGGCCACCTGCGTCGCTGGCGCGATGGAGACCCTGCGGCGCCGGCCGCGGCGTTCGCGGCGGCCTATGAGCAGTTGCGCGGCCTCGCACACCAGCGTCTGCGCCACGAGCGGGCCGAGCATACGCTCAACACCACGGCGCTGGTGCACGAGGCCTATCTGCGGCTCGCTGCGGCCGGCGACCTCAACTGGCAGGACCGGTCACACTTCTTTGCAGTGGCGTCGCGCGCCATGCGGCGGATACTGGTGGATCACGCGCGCGAACGGAGCGCGCAGAAGCGTGGGGGTGACCTGGTGCAGGTGCAGCTCGAGCCGGAACAGCTGGCAGGGTTGCTGGCGACCGAAGAAGCCGACCCCGATGCCCTGCTCGCGCTCGATCACCACCTGACCGCGCTGGGGGAGTGCAACCCCCGCGCTGCCCAGGCCGTCGAGCTGCGTTACTTCGGCGGGCTCACTCTCTCGGAAGTCGGCGAGACCCTCGGCATCAGCCCGCCGACCGCCATGCGCGACGTGCGCTACGCGCTGGCATGGCTGGCGAGGGCATTCAGTCGGTGAGGTGGACGGGGCGGACGGGAGAGATTCTTCCGTTCTGGCGCCATGCTGGGCGACGACTACCTGTACCGTGCAAGGTCGCTCCGGTTTACGTTGCAGATGCTGGCCTTCATGGCGCTGAATGGCTTCGAGATTGCGGCCATGGCCGAAGGGAGCAGCAGGAAATCCTGGACTAACTCGATGAGATGACACGCAGCCTCCCGGTAACATCGGATGGTGCTGGCGTGCCTTCGCGTTTTCGCGCTGTGGTGTGAATCGTGATGTCCTTCATCGGGCGCTGCCCAGGGTGAGCCATGCCAACCCCCCGCGTCGGGTTCGCACTTGCCGCCGTTTCCCTCCTCATCACGGGTCTTCCGCCGGTCCGACCACTAGCGCTCGTACAGCCGAACGACAACCGCCAGCCCGCCGGCGAGCTGCGAAGCGACACGCTGACCCTCCGGCTGGTCGTTGCGATGGCGCGCTGGTACCCCGAACGAGCAGACGGCCCCCATGTGGACGTGCCGGCGTTTGCGGAGGAAGGGAAGGCACCGCAAATCCCTGCGCCGCTCATCCGGGTGCCTGCCGGGACCGTGCTCCGCGTCAGTCTCCGCAACGCCCTGCCCGACTCAACACTGCTGGTCGCCGGCCTGGCGCAGCATCCCCTCGACAGCCTCGCGCCCGTGCCGGTGCCCGCGGGCGCCACTCGGACCTTTGTCTTCGAAGCGGGCGCGCCCGGCACCTACATCTACAGCGCCACACCCGGCAACGTGAACCCGGACAGCACGGAGCAGCAGCAGCTGGCGGGCGCGCTGGTCGTGGATTCCGGAGCCACCCGCGCTCCGGATCGTGTATTCGTGATGAACATCTGGAGCCAGGTCGATTCCTCGGAGCTCGGCTTTCACAACGTGCTGGCCATCAACGGCAAGTCGTGGCCCTGGACCGAGCACCTCGAGACCGTCGTGGGCGACACTGTCCAGTGGCGCTTCCTCAACGCGACCGAGCGCGGGCACCCGATGCACATGCATGGTTTCTACTTCCGGCTGGATGCCAAGGGAGGACCGGGCGCCGACACCGCCATCGCGCCCGACCGCCGGGAGCTGCTCGTTACCGAGCAGATGATGCCCTACAGCACCATGCACATGACGTGGGCCGCACCAAACCCGGGCAACTGGCTGTTCCACTGTCACCTGGCCTTCCACATCGCGCCGGAGAATGCGCTCGAGTGGCCCACACACCGGGACAACATGGCCGATCACATGGTAGGGCTGGTGCTCGGGATCACGGCCCGGCCGACGAACTCGGCCGCCCTCCCGCCGACCCGCGACAGCGCCGTGGTCTATGTGAACGAGGGGCCCCAGCGGGGGCACGCGCCACGTACCCGGGAATACATCGTGCGTTCCGGCGGCCGCGAGCCGGCGGCCGATTCGATGCCCAAAACAGGCAGCATTCTCGTCCTGACTCGCGGCGTGCCTACAACGGTCACCGTGGTGAACAGGCTCCGCGAGGCGACCGCGGTGCACTGGCACGGGCTGGAGCTGGACGACAGCTATTCGGACGGAGTGATGGGATGGAGCGGAGAGGGTACGCGCCGGGCTCCGGACATTCCGCCTGGAAAGTCATTTTCCGCCCGGCTCCTCGCGCCGCGGGCCGGCACGTTCATCTACCACACGCATCTCGACGACATCGAGCAGTTGAGCTCCGGCCTGTACGCACCGATGATCGTGCTGGAGCCCGGCGCTCGATTCGACCCGGCCACCGATCACGCGTTCATCACCGGCTGGGACAGTCCCGAGGATGGCCCGCCGCACCTGCTGATCAATGGCGACTCGATGAGCTCGCCGCCCCTCAGCATTGCACGCGGCCAGGGCCAGCGCTTCCGGTTCATCAACATGGGGCTGGCGGGAGTCGTAATCTATACCCTGTGGAAAGACAGTACGCCTGCAACCTGGCGAGCATTAGCCAATGATGGCGCCGACTTGCCGCCGATCCTGGCTGTGAGCGGCCCATCCAGGACGGCAGTCAGTGTAGGTGAGACGCGCGACTTCATCTTCATCCCCGCAGACACGGGGCACTACCGGCTCACGGCCGGCCTGTCGGGTCTCCCGCCCACCTGGTCACAGGAGATCGTTGTGCGCTAGGGCGGGATGGGCAGGATGGGCA
>CBINCZ010000382.1:0-3041 GCA_966249295.1 uncultured Gemmatimonadales bacterium | reverse complement strand
CCCCGGAGGTAGCGCAGGGTCTGCCGGGTTCCCGGCAGAAGGTGCTCTACATCGGCATCCGGCACCCACCAGCCCGTGGCTCCCGCCTCGAGCATCCGGGCCATGAACGCGAGTTCCTCACCGCCAACCATCCCCTTCTTGACCCGGCCCAGCACCGGATCGAAGCGGTGCTGGCGGGCCTGCCCGAGGTGGAAAGCCATGTTCGCACCGTACGGCATTTTGGGCGGAAGGGGCTCAAGCGGGAACTCGCGAGGCCCGAGTTCGCGCACGGCGTAGGCACTGGCGACGAGCGGAAGGGATTGCACCAGCCAGGCCGGCGGCTGGCCAAGGAAGCGCGCCCGGATCGGGCCGCCGAAGACGCCGGCCTCCGGATGCGCCCGGAACGCGGCACGGTAGGCCTCCAGCCAGCCCGGGCCTACCAGCACGTCATCGTCGATGAAGACGAGATGGCTTCCCGAGGCCTCATCGAGCGCGCGATTCCTGGCGTGGGAAATTCCCTGCTGCGCCTCGCGTACCGCCCTGAGCGGCAGCCGATCACGGTAGCGCGCCACCACGGCGGGGGTGTCGTCGGTCGAGGCATTGTCCACGACGACCACTTCGCACGCGCCGGTGAGTACACCGGGTTCACACAGCCGATCGAGCGTCATGGTAAGCAGTGGTGCGCGGTTCCAGGTGCAGATGGCGATGGTCAGCGCCTCGTCAGGCGGCGGTCCAGCAGTCATGCGAGTGATCTCCGCTTGATGTTAGTCCATGCCGTCAACTGGCGCCGTCTGGCGCGGCGCCGGCGGCCTCCAGAGATGCCGGGTCAGTTTTCCGCATTCCGCGCAGTCGCCGGCCTGCCCGGCGGACCGGCTCCGGCAGCTGACTGCGCAACCACCACATGCCGCGCTCCCGCGCGGAAAGCCCGGGAACGGCGTGGGACAGCTTCAGCAGAAGCTGGCTCCGCTCCACCTCCCGGTGCCAGGACGCTGCCTTCATGTCATCACGCCACCGCTCGAGGAGGCGCAGCCGGGCTGAGCCGAGCAAGTCGCGTTCACCTTCCTGCTCCAGCGTCTCGAGGAGCCGAAGCCGTGACCAGTACACCGACGCGAACTGGTCCAGCGGCCTGCTGCTGATCTGCCCGTCGTGTGACCGGTAATCAGCCGTCACCCGGTACGACGCGACGAAAAGCGTGCGGCGCGCACAACGGAGCCAGAAGTCGAAGTCCATCGCCATACGGCGCGATTCCTCGTAGCCCCCTGCTTCCTCCCAGACCCGACGCCGGATCACCGACGTGTTGTGGGGAACCACGGTCCGGTCAAAGCTTGGCCAGAACGCATCGGCCGGCACCCCGTCCGGCAGTGCCCTCGGGATCCACACACCTGAGCGACGGCCCACATGGCGCATCGCCGAGCAGGCTACGCCGGCCTGGGGATGACGGGCCAGCAAGGCCAGCAGGTGCTCCAGGTGCCCGGGATGCCACCGGTCGTCGGCGTCCAGGTGGGCGATGAGTGCTGCCCGGCTGGCACGGATGGCGGCATTGACGGCCACGTACGCACCCCGGTTGACCTGGAGGCTGATGACCCGTGCGCCCTTCTCCCGGGCGATGGACGCCGTGCGGTCGGTGGAGGCATCGTCGGCCACCAGGACCTCATCGGGAGGCCGGGTCTGGCCCAGCACCGAATCGAGCGCCTCGCCGATAAACCGCTCGGCGTTGTGCGCCGGCATGACGACGCACACGGTGGGCTCCGGCATCTCGCCTCCGAGAGTCACTAGGCCATAAGATCGGGTGCCGCAGTGACAGTAATCACGAGCAAAAAAAGGGCGGCCGACGGCCGCCCCTTGATGGTCCAGCTGACTGCGCGTCGCTGCGAACTACGCCTTCTTGTTGCGGCGACGGATCAGGCCAGCGCCACCCATCCCGGCCAGGCCGGTGGCGAGCAGCGACATGGTGATCGGCTCCGGCACGGTGGTGGTCGGAGGACCGCAGCCCTCGACATACGAACCGCCATCGGGTCCGTTTACGCCACCGTTCGGATCGACGAACAGCTTGTTCGACTGGCAGTTGCCAAACCCGCCCGTGTGAATCCCGAGGGACAGGCCCTGCCAGTTGTCATTGAACGAGTCGTCAAACGTAAACTCAAAGTGCGCCGTCTCGCCGACCTGGAGCTTCGGGCCGCTGAACTTGAACCCGGTGGCGGTCGAAAGCGGGCCGCCGCTGCCGGTCAGAGCGTTTTGGGCGCCAAAGGTGAAGTTGGCGTCACCGCTTGACGTGCCACTGGTTGGCACGGCATCGCCGACGGCGATCTCGTGGAGCTCGCCGCCGCTGTCCAGCCGCACATCCAACGACAGCGTGTTGGTCGTGGCGTCGTACGAACTGGTGAGCGTCACGCAGGTGTACGCGCTCGCGCCGCCGCAGATTTGCGTGTTGTTGAAAGGGCCGAATGCCCACGCAGGACTGGCAAATGCCAGGAGCGCGGCAGTGGCACCAATTCCGCGAATGACTTGCTTCATACGGTACGGTCCTCTCAGGTGGAACGTGAAGGGTGACTCATGGTGCGCTTACCGCTGGGCGCGTGCATGGCGAAATCCCTGCCAGCCGATCCAGAGAAACGCCACGGGATACAGGATTGCCTGAGCAACGGTCTTGGCCACGGACTTCTTTAAGCCAAGCCGCGCTGCGGGCTCCTGAACTGTCCTGAAGGCCAGCGGCAGGTTGAGCGCCCAGATTACTGCCGCAGCCAGAATAATCACTGCAACGGCGATCGCGACGATCGCCCACACCCGGGTACCCTGCCCCCAACCTCTCGCCACCGCCGCCCCCAGCAGCAGGGCCAACCCCAGCATCGGAACCGTCAGGCCATTCAACACGGACCCGATGGTGCCAAATTCCCACTCCGGGTTGCCGAGCATCAACGGATATATGGCGATGCCGATGTCGATCAGCCCGGATATCAGCAGCACACCGCCCACCCAACCCAGGAGCTTCCAGCCGAAATCAGGTGCCGGCGGCCGCCAACTGCGCTTCCGGCCCTCCGTGTCATCCCGCACCAGTACGCGAG
>CBINCZ010000381.1:0-3043 GCA_966249295.1 uncultured Gemmatimonadales bacterium | reverse complement strand
GAACTGCGGGCCCGCGCCTTCATCGGAGGGAAGGCGGACGGCACCGGGTTCCGGCTCGACCTGCTGGGCTCACGGTCGGCGTTCGATAGCATGGCGGTGAACCAGACCATCTGGACTGGTGGCGCCGCGCTCACGTACCGTGCACCCGTGGTCTCGGTGTCGAGCATGGCGTTGTTCGCCAACCGATGGACCAGCGTCGATCTCTCCGGGCGGGCGTCCTGGACACCCATACCGCTGCTCGTCCTGCAGGCCGAAGGGGCCTATCGTCGGCACGATGGTGGTCGCAACCCGCGCTGGGCCGGCGGTCGCGCCGGACTGGAGCTGCCCGCCCACCTGGAGCTCTCGGCGTCGGCGCGTGCGGGCAAGCAAGTGGCGGCGCCTGCACTTCCAACCAGTCCCGAGCAGGACGTGAAGGAGGTCGAGGGTGCGCTCGCGTGGAGCACGCGGCGCATCGGCGTCGACGCGCGGATTGCGCGGACAGCGACATTCGCGCCTCCCTCGTACCAGGAACTTCCTGATATCGCGACAATCCCAGCCGTGCCTGCCACGACCTGGATTTCTGCCGGCGGCTACCTGCGACCGCTGGACTGGATCACGGTGCGTGGCTGGTACGCCCAGGCGTCGTCGCCGGCGCCGTCGGGACTGCCACCACGTCATTGGTCCATGACCGGGACCATCCGCACCCGGCTCCTCCGCACCTTCCGGAGCGGAGCATTCGACCTGAAGCTCGAACTGGGATATGAGGGCTGGCGTGCCGGCTCCCTCGGCCAGGATGACGTTGAGGTGGGGGTGCCACTGGCGGAGGCGCATTACGTCCGCTCGCTGGTGCAGGTGGCCATCGAGTCGTTCTCGATCTTCTGGGAGAGCCGCAACCTCACCGGCGAGACCGCCGGTTTCGTGCCCGGGTATCAGGTCCCCAAGTTTTCAGGCATGTTCGGGGTGCGGTGGGGGTTCATGAACTAGGCGGCTGGACGGTTAGACGGCTGGACGGCTAGTTTCGTCGCCGAGCCGCCGAGCCGCCGAGCCGCCGAGCCGCCGAGCCGCCGAGCCGCCGAGCCCGATCAATCCAGCCGTCTAGCCGCCCAGCCGTCCAACCGTCTATATTTCCCAGCTATCCCCAAACCCAGGGAGCGGGCTTGGCGTACAGCATGACCGGCTACGGCGCCGCCGAGGGGCAGACGTCCCGCGGCACGCTGCGGATCGAGATTCGCACCGTCAATCATCGTTTCCTGAACGTCGCCCTCAAGCTGCCCTCGGAGATGCAGCCCCTCGAGGCGGAACTGCGTGAGGCCCTGCGGCGGGAATTCGAGCGGGGTCATGTGGCGGTGTCGGCCCGCTGGCTGGGGAGCGACGAGGGTGCGCCGCGGGTGACCGTGGACCTGGAGCACGCGCGCCAGGTGGCTGGCGCACTCCGTGACCTGCAGTCAGCACTGGGTCTCGGCGGCGAACTCGACCTTGCGCTGGTGGCGCGGCAGCCCGACGTGCTTACGCGGAACACCGTGGCACCCGAGCCGCTCGAATGGGGTGAGGTGGCTCCGATTGTCGCCCAGGCAGCCGAGGCATGCCGGGTCATGCGCGAGCGCGAAGGAGCGGCGCTGACGCAGGACATCCTGGAGCGGCTGGATCGGCTCGATGCCGCCGCCGGCGAGATCGCCCAACTGGCGCCGACCCGCCTCCTGCGCGAGCGCGACCGGCTCCGGAAGGTGGTGGGCGAATTGCTGGACGGCAGGACCATGGATGAGACGCGGCTGGCCCAGGAAATCGCCGTGAATGCCGACCGCCTCGACATCACCGAGGAACTGGTGCGTTTCCGCACCCATACTGCGGCGTGCCGCGAGACCGTGCGCGGTGCGGAACCGGCCGGGAAGCGGCTGGGGTTCCTGGCGCAGGAGATGGGGCGTGAGGTGAACACCATCGGCTCCAAGGCCAACGACGCCGAGATCGCCCGGCTCGTCATCAGCATGAAGGGCGAGCTGGAAAAGATCCGCGAGCAGCTCGAGAACCTGGAGTGAAGCCGTTCCTCCTGGTGCTGTCCTCGCCGTCTGGTGGTGGCAAGACGACCATCGCCCGCTCACTGCTCGACGGCCGGGATGAGCTCGGCTACTCGGTATCCGCCACCACCCGGTCGCTGCGTGCCGGCGAAGTGGACGGCAGGGACTATCACTTCCTGTCCCGCGACGATTTCCAGCGGCGCATCGACGCCGGGGCCTTCGTCGAGTGGGCGGAGTACGGCGGCAATCTCTACGGCACGCTCTGGAGCGAGGTGGAGATGCTCTTCAGCGCCGGACGCATTCCGGTGCTGGACATCGATATCCAGGGGGCCCAGCAGATCCGGGCCGCGATGCCCGATGCCGTGCTGGTGTTCGTGGTACCGCCGTCGGCCGCTATCCTGGCCGAGCGGCTCAAGCGCCGGAACACGGAACCTCCCGAGCGCATCCGGCAGCGGCTGGAGGTGGCGGCGCTCGAGGTCGAAGCCATCCCGGCGTACGACTACGTTGTCGAGAACGACAACCTGGTGACCGCCGTTTCCATGGTGGCGTCCATCATCGACGCGGAGATGCACCGCACCAGCCGGCAGCCGGACCTGCCGGCGCAGATCGAGCGCTTTCAGCGGGATGTGAGGGAAGAAGCGAGAAGGATTTAGCGTCGGGCGCCGTGCGTCGGGCGTCGAGCGTTCAATGCCTGGCGCCGGACGCTCGACGCGTGACGCGAGACGCAACACCCAAGGAGCAGCAATGCGAATCGTAACCCCGAAAGAAGTCGCCGCCCGGGCCGGCAACAAGTACCTCGGCGTCCTGGTGGCCGCCAAGTTTGCCCGTTACCTCAACGAGTTTCCCCAGGGGCACGAGGCCGTGAGCGGTGAGGAGAAGCTCACCACGCTGTCGCTCGAGGCCCTGGCCAACGGCGATCTGAATTACAAGCTGGTCCGGCGCCGCCGCTCCGAGGCCTGACGCCGGTGTGGACCGGCCGGCGCGTCGTGCGGGGCGGGTCGGGCGGGAGCGCGTGCTCCAAGCGCTGCATCCTTGCCCGGCGGCTGACCGAG
>CBINCZ010000380.1:0-3043 GCA_966249295.1 uncultured Gemmatimonadales bacterium | reverse complement strand
CTCGAGATAGGTGAGGCAGACGGAGGAGGCGATGGTGAAGCCGGGTGGGACAGGAATGCCGATCTGGGTCATCTCGGCCAGGCCGGCGCCCTTGCCACCCAGGACATCGCGCATCGATGCGGTGCCGTCGGCACGCCCCTGGCCAAAGAAGTAGACCAGTGCCTGGGCGTACCCGCCGCTGCCGCTCACGGCGCCGCCTCGGCGGGCACCAGCGGTGCCATGTGACGTAGCTGCACGAGTTCCTCGGCGACAGGCGTAGGGTACTGACCGGAGAAACAGGCATGACAGAAGTGTGGCGCATCGTGCGGGCCCTGGCCGGCAGCGGCGAGCATCCCGTCGAGGCTCAGGTAGCCCAGCGTGTCAACGCCCAGGAACTCGCGAATCTCCTCCACCGAGTGGGAGGAGGCGATGAGCTCGTCACGATCGGGCGTGTCAATCCCGTAGTGGCAGGGGCCAGTGATGGGTGGCGAGGCGAGCCGCAAGTGAACCTCGCTGGCGCCGGCGGCGCGGATCATCTGCACCAGCCCGCGGCTGGTGTTGCCCCGCACCAGCGAGTCGTCCACCACCACGACCCGCTTCCCCTCGATCACTTCGCGCACCGGATTGAACTTGATGCGGACCTTGGCAATCCGCAGCGCCTGGGTCGGATTGATGAATGTGCGGCCGACGTAGTGATTCCGGATGAGACCATGCTCGAGCTTGATGCCGGACTCCTCGGCGAAGCCGAGCGCCATGGCATTGGAGCTGTCCGGCACGCTGAAGACCACGTCGGCGCCGGGCGCCGGATGCTCCCGTGCCAGCGTACGCCCCAGCTCGCGGCGCACCTTGTCTACCGATTGGCCGAAGACCGTGCTGTCGGGCCGCGCAAAATAGACCAGCTCGAACACGCAGCGCGTGACCGGCCTGGGCTGCAGCCGCGGCAAGTGGGTCACCTTGCCGTCCTCGATCTTCAGGAAATCACCTGGCTGCAGCTCGCACATCATCGTGGCGCCCACGAGGTCCAGCGCGCAGGTCTCTGACGCGACCACGAAGCCCGCGCCGAGGCGGCCCAGGACCAGGGGCCGGAATCCCCGGCTGTCCACGGCAGCGTAGAGCGTGCGCCCCACCGAAATGACGAGGCTGTAGGCGCCGTCCACCTGCTCCAGCGCGTCGCGGATCTGGTCATCGGGATCGGTGGCGTCCGAACGGGCGATGAGGTGCACCAGCACCTCGGTGTCGCTCGAGGAAGAGAAGATGGCGCCCTGGCGGACCAGCTCCTCGCGCAGCAGGTGGGCGTTGACCAGGTTGCCGTTGTGGGCCACGGAGAGCGGCCCGCTCCGGGTGTTGGCCAGCAGCGGCTGCGCATTGGCCAGCACAGTGCTGCCGGATGTGGAATAGCGGGTGTGGCCGACGGCGACGTCGCCCGGCAGGCGGGCAAACACCGCGTCGTTGAAATTTTCCGAGACCAGCCCCATGGCGCGGTGCACGCGGGCTGTGCCAGCGTCGTCGAGCGCCACGATGCCTGCGCTCTCCTGACCCCGGTGTTGCAGGGCATACAGCCCCAGGTAGGTCAGCCGGGCTGCCTCAGGAAGATTGGCGACACCGATCACACCACACATGAATTCAGGCTCCGATCACGCTGGCAATACTGTCCTACTCCATCCGCCGAGGGATGGCATCGAAATATGTCGCCCGCAGCGCCCCCACGCTCCAGGAGAGCTGCTGGTCTGGCAGTATCAACACGAGCTCCTGGCCAGGAGCGAGGACTGTGCCAACCAGGTGGAGCGGCACGCCGGCGGTCCTGGCCATCCGGACGAGTTCGTCCGCATGCTCCGGCGCGGCACTCAGGACCGCCCGGGCGCCGTCTTCTCCGAAGAGGAGCGCCGCTGCATCAAGCCCATCAGCGTAGCCTGCGAGGTCCACCTTGGCGCCAAGGCCCGCCTCACTCCACGGGCCGCCAATGGCTGCTTCTGCCAACGTGACTGCGAGGCCACCCTCGGAGCAGTCATGCGCCGAGCGCAGGAGCCGCGCCTCGGCAGCCGCCACCAGGAACTTCTGGAGGGCAAGCTCCGCGTCCAGATCTATCGCCGGCGGTGCGCCACCAACGAAGTCCAGCAGTTCGGCCCAGTAGGCCGACCCGCCAAGATGCCCGCGCGTCGTGCCCGCGATGAAGATGCGGTCGTGTTCCTGCTGGAAATGGCTCGGCACGCGCCGTGACACGTCCTTCAGCAGGCCCACCATGCCAATGGTGGGCGTGGGATACACCACGCTGCCCGGGCTTTCATTGTAGAACGAAACATTGCCGCCCGTGACCGGCGTGCCGAATACGCGGCAGGCGTCGCTGATACCGCGGCACGCTTCGGTGAACTGATAGAACACGTCCGGCTTCTCCGGGTTTCCGAAATTGAGGCAGTCCGTGATGCCGAGGGGCACTGCGCCGGTGCACGCGATGTTCCGGGCGGCCTCGGCCACGGCGCCCTTGCCGCCCTCGTAGGGATCGAGCAGCACCAGCCGGGCATTGCAGTCGATCGTGACCGCGAGGCCAAAGCCTGTCTCCGGCACCATCAGCACGCCGGCATCGCCGCCCGGCGGGAGCACGGTGGTGGCTCGCACCGTCGTGTCGTACTGCTCGTACACCCAGCGCTTGCTGGCGATGTTGGGCGCATCGAGGAGTCCCGGCAGCGCCTCCTGGAGCGGCGGCGTACGCGTGCTCGGCGGGCTGGCCTGGCGGCGGGCTACTGCTTCCGTGCTCTCGCGCGCCTCGGGCTCGTAAATGGGACAGTCGTCGACAAGTTGCGTACCCGGAATGGCCGCCACCACGACGCCATGGTGCTTCACCCGGTACATGCCGTCGTCGGTCACGTGGCCGATCGGCGTGGCGTGGAGTTCCCACTTGGCGCAGATGGCCTCGATCCCGGGAACATTGGCGGGATCGGCGACGACCAGCATCCGCTCCTGCGATTCCGAGAGCAGGATTTCATACGCCGACATCCCGGGCTCTCGCGTAGGCACGAGCCCGGTGTCGATCTCGACACCGACGCCGCCGCGCGCAGCCATCTCTGCG
>CBINCZ010000379.1:0-3044 GCA_966249295.1 uncultured Gemmatimonadales bacterium | reverse complement strand
CGCCGGCCACGTCGATGTTGTCGAGCCGCTGCTCGTCATCGGCGGTGCCCAGCGTGACGCTTACCAGCGCCTGGGTTTCGCCCCGAGTGAAGAGCGCCGAGCCGTGGGTGCGCTTGAGCACCCCGGTGTCGATGGTGATGGGCCGGACAGTGTCGGTGTCGCGGCCGTCCACCCGCTCGCCCTTGTCGAGCACCTGCGCCCGCATCACGCGGTACTCGATATCCTCGAGCTCGGTGACGATTTCCTTCTGCCGCTCGGGATACTTCTCGGCCAATGCCAGGAGCACTTCATCGCGCACCGCGCGGAGATTGTCGGCGCGGCCATGCTTGTCCTTCGCGTTCATGGCGCTGGTGACCTTCTTCTCGGCGAGCTTCCGCACCGCCGAGACGAGGTCCGAGTCGACTTCGGGCGCCTGCCACTCCATCTTCTGCGGCTTGGCCTTGCCCACCAGCTTCTGCACCACGCCGACCAGCTCGCCAATGCCGCGCTGGGCAACGCCCAGGGCGTCGAGCATCTCCTTCTCGGAGACTTCCAGCGAGCCGCCTTCGACCATCATGATGGAATCGGCCGAGCCGCTGACCACGAGGTCGATGTCGGAGAATTCGAGCTGCTGGAAGGTGGGGTTGAGAATCCAGTTGCCGTCCACCCGGCCCACCCGTACAGCGCCGAGCGGCCCATTCCACGGCACCGTGCTCAGGCTGAGTGCGGTGGACGCGGCGAGCAGGCCCACCACGTCGGCGTCGTTCTCCTGGTCCGCCGAGAACACGGTGACAAAGACCTGGACCTCGTTCTTGAACCCCTCGGGAAACAGGGGGCGGATGGAACGATCGATCAGGCGCGCGGCCAGGATTTCCTCATCCGAGGGCCGGCCTTCGCGCTTGAGGAAGCCACCCGGAATCCGGCCGGCGGCGTAGGTCTTTTCGCGGTATTCGACAGTGAGGGGAAAGAACGGCAGGGTGGAGATGTTGGGCGAGACGGTGACGGCGGCCAGCACCTGTGTCTCTCCGAACTGTACCAGTACGGCCCCTGCCGCCTGCTTGGCCATCCGGCCGGTCTCCAGCGTCAGCGGGCGGCCAGCAAACTCAGTCTCGATCTTCTGTACGGTCACGTCTGTGTCCTGTGTGTGGTGTCGGCGGCCCGTCAAATGCGCAGAGGGCGTCCCGGTCCCAGTGACCGAGACGCCCTGGCCATCGCTGACTGCCTAGTGGCGGAGACCCAGTTCCTCGATGAGCGCGCGATACCCGTCCAGGTCCGTGCGCCGGAGGTAGGTCAGGAGCCGGCGGCGGGTGCCAACCATCTTGAGCAAACCCTGGCGGCTGTGGTGGTCCTTGGGATGGGCGCGGAAGTGCTCGGTGAGCGAGTTGATCCGCTCGGTGAGCAGGGCCACCTGAAGCCGGGTCGAGCCGGTGTCGGTCTCGTGGGCCCGGTGCTTCTCCATAACCGGCTGCTTCTCAAACGTCATGCGTGCGATGTCCTCTTGACCGCAAAGTCCGTAAATTCTGCAAGCATAGAAAGATAACTGGAGAATGTGGCGAGGGGCAAGGGGATGGGCGGGATGGGCGGGATGGGCGGGATGGGCGGGATGGGCGGGATGGGCGGGCCGAACCTAACCCCACGTCACCTGCCCCGCCTGCCCATCTTGCCCATCCCGCCCATCCTATCCAAGCCACCCCGCAAACACCCGCCTCAGGTCATTCGAGAACGCGAAGACCATGATCAGCACCAGCAGCACCAGCCCGACCATGGACAGGGCTTCCCGAAGCTTGAGCGGCAGGGGCCGGCCCAGGGCGGCCTCCGCGATGAGGAAAACAAACTGGCCTCCATCCAGCAGCGGGATAGGCAGAAAGTTGAGCACCGCCAGGTTCGCCGAGATCAGGGCCATGAATGACAGGAACGCCACCAGCCCCAGCCGCGCGGTCTGGCCGGCCAGTTGGCCAATCAGGATCGGACCGCCCAGCTCCTTGCCCGCCACTTCCCCGGTCAGCATTCCCTTGACGGTCCGGCCGATCTGCACGATCACGTCCACGGTCTGCTCGGCGCCCGCCGCCATGGACCCCAGGAATCCGATCGATTCATGCCGCGTGGGAAGCTGGCTCCCGACGCCCAGCCGGCCGACCACTTTCGTGGTCTTGCCTGTGTCCGCCACCACCTGCGAATCGGTCACCACGCTGAACTCGCGCAGCTGGCCGTCACGCACGACGGTCAGCGTGACGGCCGCGTTCGGGTGCGCTTCAACGATGTTTTGCAGCTCGTACCACTGGCGGATCGGCGCACCATTCATGGTGGTGACCGAGTCGCCGGCCCTGAGACCGGCACGGAATGCCGGACCGGTGGAATCCACCGTCGCCAGCACCGGAGCGCGCCAGGGCTGCACCGCAAGCGCCGTCGTCATGCGCTCGCCTACCGCGTCGGCGGGAATCGGCAGCGTGACCGTGTTGCCACTGGCCATGACGATGCGGAGGCTCTTGCCGGCCGCGTTCTGCAGCCCGTCCACCACGTCATTCCAGGTATGCACCGTGTCATCATTGATGGCGACGATCCGGTCACCGGGCGTCAGCGAGCGGAGTGCCCCGCCATCCTTGGGCATCAGCGTGGAATCCACCATGCCCACGCGGGTTTCCAGCGTCAGGGTGCGGCCAGCGTAGAGCGCAATGCCGCTGTACACCGCCCAGGCAAAGAGCAGGTTCATCGTGACACCGGCCGCGATCACGATGATCCGCTTCCAGACCGGCTTCGACTCGAACAACCGGTCGGGCGGGACCGGCGTGTGCGCCTGCCCGCCCTCGAGCTTGGCCAGCGCCTCTTCCTCGGCGCCTGCCATCTTCACGTAACCGCCCAGCGGCAGCCAGGAGATGGCGTATTCGGTTTCGCCCCGGCGGAAGCTCAACGCCTTGATCGGGGCGCCCATGCCAAGCGAGAACCGGTGCACATAGATCCCGGCCCATTTTGCGGCCAGGAAGTGCCCGAGCTCGTGGATGAAGATGAGCACACCGAGCACGACGATGAGGGCGAGCAGCGAGGTCATGCGGACATCCGTTGGATCA
>CBINCZ010000378.1:0-3060 GCA_966249295.1 uncultured Gemmatimonadales bacterium | reverse complement strand
AGGCCGCCCCTCAATGAACTGGCGCACCACCGGGTCGTCGGAGGCGCGCATCTCATCCACGCTGCCCACCTGGCGGATGGCGCCCTCGAAGAGCATCGCGATCCGGTCGGCCACCACAAAGGCGCTCTGCATGTCGTGGGTGACGATCACGCCGGTGACTCCGAGGTCGCGGGTGCGGCACATCAGCTGGCTCATGGATGCCGACGTCACGGGATCGAGTCCGGTGGTCGGCTCATCGTACAGCAGGTACTTGGGCCGGGGCGCGATGGCGCGGGCGAGACCCACGCGCTTCCGCATGCCGCCCGAGAGCTCCCCCGGGTACTTGTCGCCCGCGCCGTCGAGCTGGACCACGTCCAGTGCCTCGCGGATTCGCTCCCTGATGGTGGCGTCGTCCAGGTTCCGGCGGGCGAGCCCGAGCCGGATGTTCTGTTCCACGGTGAGCGAGTCGAACAGCGCGGCAAACTGGAAGACATAGCCCACCTTCTCCCGCAGGAGCGAGAGGTCTTCCGGCTCCAGGTCGCTCACTACCTGCCCATCGATGGCCACCGTGCCCTCATCCGGCACCAGCAGGCCGATGATGCACTTGAGCAGGACGCTCTTGCCCGTGCCGGAATATCCGATCACGACGGTGTTCTCGCCATCGGGCACGTCGAGCGACAACCCGCGCAGCACTTCCTTGCTGCCAAAGCGCTTGCTGAGATCGCGAACCTCGATCATGCCGCGCTCACAGCAGCACCAGGGCCCAGAAGGCGTCGAGCACCAGGATGGCTTCGCAGCCCAGCACCACGGCGCGGGTGGTGCTCTCCCCTACTCCCTCGGCGCCACCGCGCGAGCGGAGGCCCCGGATACATCCCATCAGCGCCACCGCGCCACCGAAGCTGGCCGACTTGAGCAATCCGAACCAGATGTCCTTGAACTGGTAGAACTGCCGCAGTCCCTTCACGAACTCCTGCGACGTGAGGTCAAGGAGATTGATGGCGGTGATCCATCCTGACAGCACGCCGACGGCCATGGCGAACGCGGTCACCACCGGGAACATCAGCATGGCAGCGAGCACCCGGGGCACGGTGAGGTAGGCGTCGGGATTGTAGCCCAGCGTCTCCAGCGCATCGACCTGCTCGGTGACGCGCATGGTGCCGATCTCGGCAGCGATGCTCGCACCCACCCGTCCGGCCAGCGCCATGCCGGTCAGCACCGGGCCGAGCTCCATCATGATCGTCTTGCCGACCAGCGCACCCACGAAGTAGAGCGGGATGGCGCCGGTGAAAATGTACGACGCCAGCAGGGCCAGCACGATCCCGGTGAAGAGGGCGATGAACAGACCGATGGGGACGGAATCCACGCCCAGCCGCCGCATCTGCGGGACCAGGTGCGGACGCCAGGTCGGAACGTCGCCAAGCGCACGCAGGGCGCCCTTGGCGGAGCGACCGACCTGCGCAATCGCCCGCCGCCAGGGCGGGACTGGCAATGGGGGTAGGGGCACGGTGGGAAGTTAGGGTGTAAGCGCCGTTGCGTCGAGCGAACAGTCAGGCGTCGGGCGTCGAGCGTCGGGCGCACGACGCCAGACGCCCGACGTCATGCCGCGAAACTGGCCAGTGCCCGGCCCACGTCGCCCTCGCGCAGGCGCTTGAGCGCGCGGTCCCGCAGCTGGCGGACCCGTTCCCGGGTGACGCCCAGCATGCTGCCGATCTCTTCCAGGGTATGCTCGCGGTCGCCGTCGAGGCCGAAGTAGAGCCGCAACACCTTGGCATCGCGGGGAGGCAACGTACGCAACGCGACCTCGATCTCATCCGACAGGAAACGGTCCATGGCCGCTTCCTCGACGTCACCCTGGTCCTCGGCCACGAAGCGATCGATCAGCGACCGGTCCCCCTCGGGGTCGAGCGGGGCATCGAGCCGCACGTCGGCGGTGTTGAGCGCTGCAAGGGCCTGCACGACATCGAGGGCCAGCCCGGTGGCCGCGGCGATCTCCTCCGGCGTCGGCTCGCGGCGGAGCTCCTGGCGCAGTGCTTCCGATGTCCGCCCAATCCTGGAGAGGTCGGCGGTGCGGTTGAGCGGGACGCGCACGGTGCGGCCGTGGCGCGCGAGTGCCGCCAGGATAGCCTGGCGGATCCACCACACCGCATAGGAAATGAACTTGACGCCCATGTCGGGGTCGAACTTCCGGGCAGCGGTGAGGAGCCCGATGTTCCCTTCCCCGATCAGGTCGGTGAGGGCGAGGCCGCGGTTCTGGTATTTCTTGGCGACCGAGATGACGAACCGGAGATTTCGCTTCACCAGCTCCTGCATGGCGGCCTCGTCGCCGGCGCGCACCTTGCGCGCGATGGCGATTTCCTGGGCCGAGGTGAGCAGGGGCGTGAGGCTTACCTCATAGAGATACTGGTCGAGGATGTCGCGGTCCGCATCATAGACGCCCAGGGACTTGGCCGTCTCGCGCTTGCGGCTGCGCCGGCCCTTCGCCGGCGGGCTGGCGGCAAGGATCTCGGCCATGGTCATGTCATCGGTGATGGCAGGCACGGAGTCATCCGGCGGCCGTTTGGAGGGCCGTTTCGGGGGTGGATTCCCGCTGTCGGATGGCTTCTTTCTCGTCATTGATCCAAAGTAATGCGAAATCGGGAGTCGCGAGGCGGTAAGTCCGGGAACCGCTTGACGTGACCGGGTGAAATCGGATAACTTGCCGTGCTGCCGCGCCTGCGCCCCCAGATGGTCGGGGCGCGACAATATAACGGGGGCGTAGCTCAGTTGGGAGAGCGCGTGAATGGCATTCACGAGGTCAGGGGTTCGATCCCCCTCGCCTCCACTCTCCACCGGCCCGGCGCCGCCCGTATGGGTCGCCGGCTCGGAGCGGTTGCGCGGATGGAGACCGACCGCTAGAATCTCCGTCCGTTCGCGGGAATAGCTCAGTTGGTAGAGCACAACCTTGCCAAGGTTGGGGTCGCGGGTTCGAGTCCCGTTTCCCGCTCTAGCGCTAAGCGCTGAGCGCTCAGCGCCAAGCGTCACATCGACGCGGGGTGGAGCAGTCTGGTAGCTCGCCGGGCTCATAACCCGGAGGTCGTGGGT
>CBINCZ010000377.1:0-3061 GCA_966249295.1 uncultured Gemmatimonadales bacterium | reverse complement strand
TTCTGCAGCAACATGCCCACGAAGTTGAGGGCGGGAATGATCACGACCAGCGCCGAAGCGAGTGCGAGGCGGAGCTCGACGGGAAACTCCGGCGCCGGGATGTACATGAGCGCGAGCCCGCCCAGCAGCAGCAACGTGAGTTGCGAAAGGGAAAGAATGAAGGCGGAGCTTGCGGCCTCCATCCGGATCACGGCGTCGGAAGCGAGTGGGTAGCTGCGGAGCAGCTCCAGATGTGCCAGGTCGGTGCGCAGGTCATTC
The DNA here is from genome assembly GCA_966249295.1 of uncultured Gemmatimonadales bacterium. Taxonomy (GTDB): domain Bacteria; phylum Gemmatimonadota; class Gemmatimonadetes; order Gemmatimonadales; family GWC2-71-9; genus CAMLHP01. The sequence continues at coordinate 2,803 of CBINCZ010000377.1, read as the reverse complement.
CTGATCCACTGCGGCCCCAGCGCGAAGAAGAATCCTCCCCAGACCAGCAGGAGCGTGCCGGCCGTCTTGGCGGCGGCGGGCAGCCCCGCCGATGCGATCACCAGCGTCAGCGCGACAATCACCGAAATCAGCGCCCACGTGCGAAGGCGGCTCCGGCGCAGCAGCATGGCGACATTCTTCCAGAAAATGGCCATGGCCGGGTCGCCCGTTGGGGCGAGCGGCCAGAGAGCCGGTGAATAGGGCCGCTCCCTGGAGGAAATCCGCGCGCCGGTGCGGCGTGCTGCCAGCATGCGCGCGCGCTCGAACGAGGCATCGGCGGCCGCCTCTTCGTACGCCGCGTCGGACCGGATTACCCACACGTAATGCACCACCAGGAGGCCCAGTGCCCAGGGAAAGCTTCGGAACCACTCCAGGGTGGAACTCGAGGCGATCGGGTGCGCCAGGAGGCGGAAGGGCCAGAGTACCACCATTGCCAGCGGTGCGCGCAAGGCGGCTTCGATGTTCGTCAGCACCGATGTGCCCGGCGGGAGCGACATGAGCCGATTGCCCACCTGCAGGAGTGCGGCGACGACCATCGCGACTGCCACGATGAGCGCGACAATCAGCAGCGGGTGGCGCCGCGCCGCATAGCGGCCATGCTCCACCGCCGACGAGCGCATCATCGCGGCGCCCATGCGATGCAAATGGATCGTGGTGAACAGGCACCAGAGCGAGAGCGCCCGGAGGACAACCGGCAGCTCCCCTCGCCCCGCGCCGAGGATCACGACCCAGAGCAGCGTCGTCGCCATGATGATCACCTGGGCGCGCAGCAGCTTGTAGCGCACCAGCGCACGACGGCTGATGGGCGCAGGGAAGAGGAACATCACTTCGGCGGTCGAGTATGCCAGGATGTGGTGCTTGCCTGAAGAGATCCACGTCCAGCCAACGAGAAGCAGCAGCCCCGCGGCGAGGCCCAGCTCCAGGAATGGCCCGCGCAGCAACGGCTGCCGCTCGGGCTGTGCATTGCCGTGGGCGAGCATGAACAGGTACCCGATCCCCACGAGCAACGCGACCACGTAGCGCGGCTGGCGCAGCCGGCGGGCCTGCTGCACGGTGCGGTTCCGGAGCGATCGCCAGAGCAGGTAGCCCAGCGCCCGGCGGCTCACGATGCCCCGGTCTCGCCCACCAGCGCGATGAACACTTCCTCCAGCGACCGGCCGGCCAGTTCGGGACGCTCGGCGATGATGTCTCCGAGCGCGCCCGTAGCCACCCGCTCGCCGCGCCGCAGCACCAGGACCCGAGTGCAGAGCTCCTCCACGAGGTGCAGCAGGTGCGAGCTGAGGATAACCGCCGCCCCTTCCTGGGCTCGGCGGAGGATGGTGGCCTTCATGCGCCGGATGCCGATCGGGTCCAGGCCGGTCAACGGCTCATCGAACATCAGCGCCGACGGGTTGTGCAGCAGGCCGCAGGCGATGGCCAGCTTCTGCTTCATGCCGCGCGAAAGCTCAGGCGGGAACGAGTCCACCCGGTCCAGCAGCTCCAGCTCCGAGAGCAAGGCGAGGCGTCGCTCGCCGGCATCGACCACATTGTAGAGCCGCGCCACGAAATCCAGGTGCTCGCCAACCGTGAGGTAGTCGAACAGGTGCGGCTCATCCGGAATGAAGGCAAGCCGGCTCTTGGCCGCGATCGGCTCGGCGTGCAGGTCGTGGCCCGCGATCCGGATCCGCCCCGCGGAGGGCCGGATGATTCCCGCCACGCTCCGCAATGTGGTCGTCTTGCCCGCGCCGTTCGGGCCCACCAGGCCCAGCACCTCTCCCGGCTGGACCGTGAACGTCAGCTCCCGGACGGCCAGCCGGTCGCCATACAGCTTTGTCAGCCCCTCCACCTCGATCACAGCCCCTCCGCCGGTGCGGGCGCGGCTAAGCGCTTTTCAGCCAACGACCTGAACGGTATAGTTCAACCCATGCCTGCGGCCAGCGTCCTCAGCCCTGAAACTTTTCGGGCGCGGCCAACGTTTCTCCATGCATCGTTGTCGGACTCCCGGGTCAGGTGGTCGCATGCGTTCCTACTGGTTCAAAATCGTCGCTGGCGCGGTGCTCATCTTCGCGGTCGGCATGATCATCCGGTCGCTCTTCCGCTCCGTAAAGCATGGCGTCGAATACGTCAGCGACGGCACCGGCCCCATTACCACGCCGCTACTGTTCGTTCCCTTCGAGCTGGGCGGACAGCGGATCGGCACGTTCCGTGGCCTCACAATCTACCGGGACAGCACCCAGAAACCGTCATCGGTCACGCTCACGGTGGCACTGCGCGACACGGTCTCGTCCGAGGACCTGAGTCAGTGCCTGGTAACTTTGCTGCCCAGCGGGACCGGGGACTATAATCCCACCAGTTATCAGTGCCTCACCGCGGCCGACACCGCCGGCAAGTCGCTGGCCCGGTTCGGATTCCTGCGCATCCGGTCGTCGGACGACAGTTTCCCGCTCTTTGCGCCGGAACACGATCTTGACGAGCTCCGCAGCAACTGGCAGCCGCGCATGCACAGCGCTGATTCGGCGCAGCAGTTCATGAACGATTCCCTGCGTGAAGCCATCAGCACCCAGATCGAGAGTACCATGAGCGCCGCGCGCGAACACGCCGAATCCCTGCGCGGCACCATGCCCGATCAGTGAAACTGCTCGTCCTCGACAACTACGACAGCTTCACCTGGAACCTGGTCCAGCTGTTCGGCGCGGTGGGTGCCGAGCCGCTGGTCTATCGCAACGACGCCCTGAGTGTCGAGCAGGCGCTGGCGCTCGGCGCCGATGCCATCGTCATCTCGCCT
>CBINCZ010000376.1:0-3064 GCA_966249295.1 uncultured Gemmatimonadales bacterium | reverse complement strand
TGCCCAGGATTCCGTAATTCCGATGCCCGGCGCCGACGACACGGCGCGCGCGAGATATAGTTCTCCCTGGCTGCTGAGCTATTTCCCGTATGTGGGCGGCGGCGCGGGCGGCGGGCCTGTTGCGATCGGGCGGATGCGCTATTTCCAGCCGGCGCCTTGGCAGGACCGGGTCACCTATCGCGCCGACGTGATCGGCGAGGTGGGCGTGGGCCTTCATGGCTCGCACCTGGCGCGGGTGTCGGCGAGCGCGCCGCTGCTCGCGCCCGGCTGGCGCGCCGACGCCAACCTCGAGACCATCCGGAACACGCGCGCCAACTTCTACGGCCTTGGCAACGAGACCGAGCGCAGCGACGCGCGCCTCGACGCCGACGAATTCGCCTACCAGACGCACCACACGACCTACAGCGGCGACGCGGAAGTCTCCCGACGGCTGCATGGCCCGCTCTGGATTGTCGGAGGCGGCGGTATCAGCCATGACCGGTTCTATGCCTTGTCACCCGGATCAGCGTTCGCGCTCGAGATCGGCGATCGCGCGACGGATACCGACGTGCATGGCAAGCTCGAGCTGGTGCTCGATACGCGCGACAACGAGTGGAACCCCCTGCGCGGCATCGTCGCCGAAGCCGGCCTGGAGCAGGGTTCGGGCGGTGATGGCTATACCCGGCTCTTCGGCATGGTGCGCGGCTACTACGACGTGAGTAACTACACCATCCTGGCCGCGCGAGTCGCCGCCTCCGACATCCACGGTACGCCGCCGCTCTCGGCGCTGCTGTCGCTCCCGATGTGGGAGTCGCCAGTCAAGGTGTATGGCGGCGGTCACACCAACCGTGGCCTGGACGGCCAGCGCTTCACCGGCACCGGCGTGCTGATGGGGAGCGCCGAGGTACGGCAATACGTGACCACAATCAAGAACGCGGTCACGATCGGCGTGGTGGGCTTCGTGGACGCGGGCCGCGTATTCCAGGGCGAACGCCTCCGCCTCACGACCGAGGATCTCGCCGTTTCGGCCGGCGGCGGTCTGATCATGCGCCTGCTCGCCAACAACTTCGCCATTTTCAACGTGGCCCAGGGGCCGGATGGGCTCGAGGTGAGCGTGTCGGGGGGATGGGCATTCTAGAGACGGGAAGATGGGAAGGCGGGAAGACGGGAAGCAACCTCCAGAACTTCCCATCTTCCCGCCTTCCCATCTTCCCGTCTTTCTTCACCTCCCCTTCACCCTTTCTTCCAGCCCCCATGCTCACCTTTCACCCATGGCTACCGCTCTGACAGACCTCGATTTCGCGGCGCTCTGGGATGAGGCGCTGAGCTACGACCGCTTCGTGGATGAGGCCAGGAAGCACCAGGACCTCTGGCGCGATGTCTATCGGCTGGCGCGAGTGCCCGACTGGGCGCTCGACGAGATCCGGCCGCTGGCTGGCCACCGGATCCTGGTGCTGGCGGAAGACTGGTGCGGCGATGCGTTCAATACGATCCCGATCCTGGCGCGCCTCTGCGACCTCTCGGGCCACGTGCAACTGCGCATGCTGCGGCGGGACGAGCACCCGGACGTGATGGACCGCTACCTCACCAACGGCACGCGGTCCATTCCGATCGTGATCCTGCTGGACGAGAACTTCAACGAAGTGCGGCGATGGGGCCCTCGGCCGGCCATGCTGCAGGAGTGGTACCTGGCCAACCGCGAGATGCCGAAGGCGGAGCGTTATCCGATCATGCGCCGGTGGTACGCGCGGGATCGGGGGGAAAGCATGCTTCGGGAAGTGTTGGGAGCCCCGTAGGGGCCCGGCGTGCCGGGCCCGGCAAGCCGGGCCCCTACATCTCCCGAATCTCAATTCCCCGCTTCGCCAGCTCCTCCACATACCCCTTGAACGGCATCGCCTCATCCGGCGTGTGTACGCCCTTGGCGGTCACGCGGCCGTCGGTCTGCATCTGGCCGGTGACCGAGAGCGAATAGCCGGTGGTGCGCTCCATGGCGCTGATGCCGTGCGCCTCGTCGTAATAGTCGAGCAGTTGAAAGGTGGTGCTGGCGGGCTTGCCGTTCTTGACTCCCGAGACGGTGACGCGGAGCGCCACCAGGTCGCGGCCATTCGGCTTGAAAAGCCTGGGATGCACCGCGGCAATGAAGAGATCGCGAGGAACGATCTTCTTTCCCTTCACGTCGATGGCCTCGTTGCTGATGAGGCCGAGCTCCCGGATGGGACGCATGATGTCCACGTGGCCGGGATAGCGGAGGGTCTTGTACTCCATCACGTCCACCTTGCCTTCGTAGGCAAAGGGCATGGTGCTGATCCCGCCGCCGGTGTGAAATGCTTCCAGCGTGCCGACCGGCTCCGGAAACTCGACCGACTCGAGCTCGCTCAGCGCATCCACCTGCATCGGCTTGCCGCCGCGCAGCACCCATGAGGGCGTGGTGTAGTAGTCCAGCGCACCTTCGAGCGAATAGACAATCTGGTAATTGAGCGGCGGCTCCGGATGCTGCGGCAGCCCACCCACGTAGATCTTGACCTTCTCCGTGCGGTCCAGCCGACGAATCCCCTCGGCGGCAAGGATGTTCACCATGCCGGGCGCGAGGCCGCAATCGGGAATGACCGAGAGCCCCTTGGCCTTGGCTGCGCCATCGAGCTTCTTCTGCTCCATGACGATTTCGGTGTTGCCCCCGAGATCGGAGAAATGGCACCCCGCCTCGACGGCGAGCCGGGCCATGGTGCCATTGAAGTAGTACGGGAGGGCGCTCATCACGGCGTCGTGGCCCTGCATGAGGGCGAGCGCCGCGGCTTCGTCCTTGGCGTCGAGCTTGACCACCTTCAGTCGCTGGTCGTCGGTCGGCAGCCAGGCGGGAAGCTTCTCGGGCGCGATATCCGCGATCGTAACCGACTCGACCCCCTTGCTGCGCAGCAGGTCGAACGCACAAGCAGAGCCCTGCAGCCCGCCACCCAGTACCAGCATCTTCATCAACGGCCTCGATCTTCCCGGTTAGTGGATAAGCCCGAAATAGGCACGAAAACCGGGAAATTAGGGGGGATCGGGGGGTGGGTTCAACTGAGGGGTGAGGGGTTAGGGGTGAGTG
>CBINCZ010000375.1:0-3070 GCA_966249295.1 uncultured Gemmatimonadales bacterium | reverse complement strand
GGTGTCGGTGCATCTCTCCTATTCCACCAGTCCGGTCAAGGACCCGGCGCGCAACGTGGTCGGCATCATTCGTGGCAGCGACCCCGCGCTGCGTGGCGAGTATGTGGCAATCGGCGCGCACAATGACCACATTGGTTTCAACGAGCGGCCCGTGGACCACGACTCGCTCAGGATCTGGAACCACATCGTGCGTCCGGAAGGTGCCGACGATGGCGACAAGCAGGCCTCGCCGGAGCAGCAGGCCAGGGTGAACCAGGAGCTCGCTGCCTTCCGGGCAGCGCACCCCGGTTCCGAGCGACTCGACTCCATCAGCAACGGTGCCGATGACGACGGTTCGGGGACCGTGACGGTCCTGGAGCTGGCCCAGAAGATCGCCGCGATGAAGACCAAGCCGAAGCGGTCCATCCTCTTCGTCTGGCACGTTGGCGAGGAAAAGGGACTCTGGGGCTCGCGCTTCTACACCGATCATCCGACCGTGCCGCGCGACTCGATCGTGGCCCAGCTCAACATGGACATGGTGGGCCGGGGTGAGGCGTACGATGAGACCGGTCGCACCAAGGACGGCACACCGATCCACGGCAGCCCCAACTATCTCCAGCTGGTAGGCTCGCGTCGCCTCTCCACCGAGCTTGGTGACCTGGTGGAAACGGTCAATCGCGAGGGCGGCCACAACATGCAGCTGGACTACTCGATCGATGCGGACGGCCATCCCTCGCGGATCTACTGTCGCAGCGATCATTACAACTACGCGCGCTATGGCATCCCGATCGTCTTCTTCACGACCGGTTTGCATTCGGACTACCACCAAGTCACTGACGAGCCCCAGTACATCGACTACGACCACATGGCGCGGGTGGCCAACTTCCTCGAGGACCTGGCCGTCACGGTGGCAGACCTGGATCATCGGCCGCTCGTCGACAAGCCGAAGCCGGATCCCAACGGCCGCTGCGTGCAATGATCAACTGGGCGCCGCTGCACCCCCAGGTCGTCCACTTTGTGGTGGCGCTGGGCCTGGTGGGCATCGTGCTGCGGCTCATTTCACTCACGGGGCGGGCCACGTGGACCCGCCCCGGGGGTGCGGTGCTGCTGATCCTGGCCGCGGTCGCCAGTGTGGCCGCGGTCAAGTCGGGCACGGCCGCGCACGGGCCGGTGGAGCGCATCCCGGGCGCACGTGATGCGGTCGAGCAGCATGAGGAATCGGGCGAGAAAACCCGCAACCTCTTTTTGGTGGTCGGCCTCCTCGAGGTGGTGGGATTGGCGCTGGCGTCACGTGAAAAGGCGCGGCGCTGGCTGCTCGCGGCTTCGGCCGTGACCGGCGTGGTCGCGTGCGTGGTCCTCTACCAGGCGGCGGACGAAGGTGGTGAGTTGGTATACGCCTACGGCGGCGGACCCGGGCTCCGTTCCGGGGACCCGGCCGACGTCCAGCGGCTGCTCATCGCCGGCCTCTACGCGCAGGCCGCCGCGGCGCGTGACTCCGGTCGGAGCGAAGAGGCCGCCCGCCTCACCGACGAGCTGGTGCGCCAGCGGCCTGGCGACCCGGCCGTCTCGCTGCTTGCTGTCCAGTCCATGATCCGGGATCGGCATGACCCGGCCGGCGCGCTGGCCACGCTGGACACACTGCCGCAGCCGGCGGCAAAGGGCCGCTGGGAACAGCAGACGGGCCTGCTCCGAAGCGCGGCGCTCGTCGCTGCCGGGCAACTGGATTCCGCGCGCGCGGTGCTCACGGCGCTGGCGCAGAAGTATCCGGAGAGCCGGGGGGTGCAGAGGGCGTTGGATTCGCTGGGCGCTCAGCGCTAAGCGCCGCGTGTCGTGTAGGGGTGGCCCGCGGGCCACCCCTACACGCACCCCTCATGCCACTCCCGCGGCACGCATTTTGACATCTCCCCGGCTTCCGCATTAGCTTCAGGAACATGCAATCGCATGGTCCACCACCGGCGGGCGCCGGTCATTTTCCCATTTCATCGCCGATCGCCGCAGCGACGCTGGCCGACGAGCCGGCGCCGGTCTCCGCCAAGGGGTGTTCATGAGCACAAGCGCTTCCGCGACCAAGTACATCTTCGTGACGGGTGGGGTGGTCTCCTCACTCGGCAAGGGCATCGCGGCGGCGTCGCTGGGCCGGCTGCTGGTTGAACGCGGGCTGAGCGTGACCATGCAGAAGTTCGACCCCTACATCAACGTCGATCCCGGCACCATGTCCCCGTTCCAGCACGGGGAAGTGTTCGTCACTGACGACGGGGCAGAGACGGACCTCGACCTGGGCCACTACGAGCGCTTCATCGACCGTTCGCTCTCCCAGCAGAACAACGTCACCACCGGCCGCATCTACCAGAACGTCATCAACAAGGAACGGCGCGGCGAATACCTCGGCTCCACGGTGCAGGTCATCCCGCACATCACCGATGAGATCAAGTCGGCTATCCGCCGCACCGCGCCGGGGCACGACGTGGTCATTACCGAGATCGGTGGCACCGTGGGTGACATCGAGTCGCTGCCGTTCCTCGAGGCCATCCGCCAGTTCCGCCAGGAAGTCGGGCGCGACAATGCGCTGTTCATGCACCTGACGCTGGTGCCATTCATCGCGGCCGCGGGCGAGGTCAAGACCAAGCCGACCCAGCACAGCGTGCGCGAGCTGATGCAGATCGGGATCCAGCCTGACATCCTCGTCTGCCGCAGTGAGCAGGCGCTCTCCGCCGACATCCGGCGCAAGATCGCGCTCTTCTGCAACGTGGATTTCTCCTGCGTCATCGAGAGTCCCGACGTCGCGTCCATCTACGAAATCCCGCTCCGCTTCCACGAGCAGGGGCTTGATGGCGTGGTCTGCGAGCGGTTGCGGCTGGAGACGCCCGAGCCCAACCTCGAGGCCTGGGCGGCCATGGTGGAGCGGATCCGCTCGATCGCGGCGGGCACGTCGTCGCTCTGCAGCGGGCGGGCGAGCAGGAAGCCCTGGGCCCGGTCGCAGCCCAGCGTGCGGAGCAGCTCGAGCTGGTCGAGCGTCTCGACGCCCTCGGCCACCGTCACGAGGTCGAGCGACTGGCCGAGGGCGAGGACCGCCCGCACGATCTCGAGGTCG
>CBINCZ010000374.1:0-3071 GCA_966249295.1 uncultured Gemmatimonadales bacterium | reverse complement strand
AGGACGGCTGGCGACTGGTCGCCCACAGCTCGTCACCAGCGGCCAACAGCCAGCGACCTATTGGTTCAGCCTCTCCCCCGTCTCCCCGTCAAACCACAGTACCCCATCCGGCCTCAATTCCACGCCGACCAGTGCGTCCACATCCGGCAGTGTGCCCTGCTCCACCCGAGCGACCACGTCCTGTCCTCCCACGTCCAGGTAGACCAGGGCCTCGGCGCCGAGTGGCTCCACCAGCGTGACGCGCGCCGGGAGGCCGCTGCCTTCTGGCCCGAGCACGACCGCCTCGGGCCGGACTCCGAGCACCGGCTCCGTCACCTGCCGGGCCGGTGGGGGCATTGGAATAGCCAGGCCGCTGCCGGCCAGTTCGAATTGCGCTGGCGCATTTCGGAACCCGCCCCGCAGCCGGTTCATGGGTGGGCTCCCGATGAAGCCGGCGACGAACAGGTTGGCCGGCTGGCGATAGAGCGTCATCGGTGTATCGACCTGCTGCAGGCGCCCCGCCGAGAGCACGGCAATCCGGTCGCCCAGGGTCATTGCCTCGACCTGATCGTGGGTCACGTAGATCATGGTCGTGCCGAGGCGGGCGTGCAGCCGGGCAATCTCCCGGCGCATCTGGACCCGGAGCGATGCGTCGAGATTCGAGAGCGGCTCGTCGAACAGGAAGACCGAGGGCTGGCGCACGATGGCCCGGCCAAGGGCCACGCGCTGCCGCTCTCCTCCGGAGAGCTGGCGCGGCCGGCGATCGAGCATGCCGGAGAGTCCCAGCAGCTCCGCTGCTTCCTCGACCCGGGTCCGGATTTCATCCCGGGACATGCGGCGCAGCCGGAGCGCAAAAGCCATGTTCTCCCGCACGGTCATGTGCGGGTACAGGGCGTAGCTCTGGAAGACCATGGCGATGTCGCGGTCACGGGCTGCAACATCATTGGCCACCTGGCCGCCAATGCGGAGCGTGCCCCGGCTGATCGACTCGAGGCCAGCGATCATCCTGAGCGTAGTGCTCTTGCCGCAGCCGGATGGGCCGACAAGCACCAGGAATTCGCCATCGCGGATTTCGAGGTCGAGGGCATGGACGGCGACCCGCGGTTTGCCGCGATCGTCGTATATTTTCTCCATGCCTTCCAATGTCACGCTCGCCATATCACTCCGCTGGTTCCATGACTACTTCGCCTGAATTTCCTGCCGGTTTCCTCTGGGGCACCGCCACCGCTGCCTACCAGATCGAGGGCTCGCCACTTGCTGACGGCGCCGGGCCCAGCATCTGGCATCGCTTTGCCCATACACCTGGCCGCACCGCTCGCGGCGAAACGGGCGACGTCGCCTGCGACCACTACCATCGCTGGCGCGACGACGTCCGCCTGATGGCCGACCTGGGGTTGAACGCCTACCGCTTCAGCATCTCCTGGAGCCGCCTGCTGCCTGGCGGCACCGGCGCGATGAACTCCGCCGGGGTTGCCTTCTATGACCAGCTCATCGACGCGCTGCTGGAGCACGGCATCACGCCCCTGGTGACGTTGTACCACTGGGACCTGCCCGCCGCCCTCGACGATCGGGGAGGCTGGCTCAATCGCGACATCGCCGCATGGTTTGCGGAGTATGCCGTGACGGCGTTCCGCGCCTACGGTGACCGCGTCCAGCGATGGGTGACGCTCAACGAGCCATGGGTCGTCACCGACGGTGGCTACCTCCATGGCGCGCTCGCGCCCGGTCACACCAACCTGTACGAGTCTCCCATCGCGTCGCACAACCTGCTGCGTGCGCATGGCAACGCCGTGCAGGCCTACCGGAGCGAGCGCGATGGCGAGATCGGCTTGGTCGTGAACCTCGAGCCCAAGACGCCAGCGAGCGACAACCCAGCCGACCAGCAGGCGGCCCGCCGCGCGGATGCCTACATGAACCGGCAGTACCTCGACCCGGTCTATCTCGGCCACTATCCCGACGAGATGGCCGAGATTTTCGGTGACGCGTGGCCCGAGTTCCCGCATGATGACTTCGGGCTGATCCGGGCGCCGACCGATTTCCTCGGCATCAATTACTACACCCGCGGCCTGAGCCAGTACGATCCTGCGGCCTGGCCGGTGCATGCCACCAACGTCCGCCAGCCCGGCGCGCTCTACACGGAGACGGGCTGGGAGGTGCACCCGGACTCGCTGACGAAGGTGCTCACTTGGGTCACCCAGCGGTACGGTCGCATGCCCATCTACATCACCGAAAACGGCGCCGCCTTTCCCGATCCGCCCACGGCCACCGGCGACAGACTGGATGACCCGCTACGCGTGGCGTACTACCAGTCGCACCTCCTTGCCGCGCGCGAGGCCATCGAACAGGGCGTTGACCTCCGGGGCTACTGTGCCTGGTCCCTGCTCGACAACTTCGAGTGGAGTCTCGGCTACTCCAAGCGATTCGGCATCGTGCATGTCGACTACGCCACCCAGAAACGCACGCCCAAGGCCAGCGCGCGCTTTTATGCAGAGGTGGCGCGCACCAACGGCGCCCGCCTCACCGATCCGGCTGCCGCGCCGTGATGCGCACGTCCGCTGGCGCCGCCGGCAGGCGGATTCCCTGCGGCGTTATCGGAAGCGCCCGGCCTGAAACGGTCGCCGAGAGTTGCCCGGCCACGGGCGGCTGGAGATAGAGCGCCGCCGCGTCCTTCGGGACGGACGTGATGCGCAGCTCAAGTGTATCGCCAGCCAACCGCGCGCCGTACTCGACGGCGCCCGCGGCACTCCACGGAATCCGCACGTGCACGCCGTCGCCCTGCAGCCAGTCGCGAGGCACGCCCGCCAGCAGTACCAGCCCATGATACGGCGCCTCATACACGAAGAGATCGAGCGCCGAACGGATGAAGTCGGATGCCACCCAGGTGTGTGGCAGGTCGCCGAGAAACTCTGGTGCGCGCACGTCGCGACGAATGACCTCGGGCCACTGGCGCCAGCCGGGTGGCCGCTGATCCTTCAGTAAGTCCTCGACCTGCTGCAGTGCGGCCGCGCGCCAGCCCAGCCGGATCTTCGTTCCGATTTCCTGGCGAAGGCGGCGAACGGTCTGGCGTAAAGCCTATTCGTTTACGGGGACCG
>CBINCZ010000373.1:0-3073 GCA_966249295.1 uncultured Gemmatimonadales bacterium | reverse complement strand
TCCCCATCTTGTGACCGCCGCCTTCCCGGCTCCCTCTGTAGTGACGCCCGGTACTCGGCCGCTGCTTCATCCCGGCGGCCCAGCTCCAGCAGCATGTCGCCGAGGAGCTCACGTGCCGGGGCGAGCGGGGCGGGGCTCACCGCCGACTTCTCTGTGGCCGCCTCGCGCTCCACTGCCTGGCGCATCTGCGTCAGCGCTTCCTCCGTCCTCCCCGTCGCGAAGTCGCGCCATGCCGAGGCCTCCAGGTGTTGGATCGCAACCTGCTCGGCCCAGTACGCCTCGTTTGCATTCGCGAGCCGCACTTGCAGCGCCGAGAGCGTGTCCACCGCCACGCCGGCGGCGAGCGTGTCGCCGTCACGCGCGGCGCCCAGCGCCCGGGCAAACCATGTCATGGCATCGGCAAAGGCGTAGTCGCTCGGCGTCATGGGGAGCCCGGCGGCTTCCTTCCACGCGCCACGCTCCACCGCATAGCGCGCCGGGATCGCGGCCAGCGCGAGGACACCGGCGAACCCCGGCGCCGCTCCCGTCACGGCTTTGGGATCAAACCGCTCGGCGATGGCCGGTAGCCGCCGCATGATGGCCTGCGCGGCCGTGTCGTGACTCAGCTGGAGATTGGCGTATACCGCATAATCGGCTGCGTGCAGCGCCTCCGCCAGCGACCCTTGCTTGAGGGCCGCATCCATGGACAGCAGGTTGGCACGCACCGACTCCTTCCACATGCCGACCTGGGTAAACGTGTGCGACGGCATGTGCAGCGCATGCGCCGCCGACGGTGCTATCTCGCTGTAGCGCTCAGCGGCACCGATTGCGTCCTTCGCCAGCGCCGGCACGTCGTAGGCGTGGATGATGTAATGAGCCAGCCCAGGATGATTCGGCTGTGCCCGGAACAGCTCCTCGAGGACAGCGCCCGCCTCGTGCTGCCTGGCGTAGGTCTTGTCATTGGGTGACGCGGACTGGACCAGGGCCAGCGCGTGGAAGATGCGCGCCTCGGTGTCGGCCGGATTGCGAGCCGCGAGCCGCGCCATCGCAGCTTCATAGGCCAAGAGCCGCTGCGGCTGATTGCGGATGGCAGCATCAGTGTAGAGCTGTGCCAGGGCTTCGATGTAATCACGCTCTCGCACTGTGGCCCTGCTGCTTGCGTGTCGAGCAGCTTCGACCGCCTCCATGCCGGCGGCGAGTGCCGCAGGCGGACGGACATTCGGCGCCATCGGGTTGCTCCAGCGTGCGAGCCCGATGCCCCACCATGCCATGGCGCAGGTGGAATCGGCCGCCAAGACCGCCTGGAACTCTCGCATGGACGCGGCAAACTCGAATGAATGCAACAGCGCTATGCCACGATCAAACCTCGGCGCCACCGACTCGGCGCAGGAGGTCTGGAAATGGACGGTGCCGAGCTTGCCCTCGGCGTGCGCGTGATCCTGGGCTGACAGAGGAGTCAGGGTAGCGGGGATAAGGGCCGCCAGGAGCAGAGAAAGGCGGGACCACATGGAGGACTCCTGAAGGGTGCACCGACTAATCTGGGGGCTGGAGCCGGGCTCGCAAGACTGGCGCGACGGGCCGTTCGCTTCCTAGCCTCGATGTGTCGCTCGCAGTCGCGTCACCGCCGAGCGCTGCAGTTCGCTCCGCACAGAGAGCTGGTAATTCGGGCTGCCGCTCACTGACGCGCCCTCTGGTGACGCGACCCGCTCGCTCCACCTTGCTGAGCCGCCGAGCCGCCGAGCCGCCGAGCCGTCCAGCCGCCTACTGTTCCAGAAACCCCTCCACCGTACTCGCCAGTGCCGGTGTGACACCCATCTCGTAATGAGTCACGTTCGGCAGGATGGCCAGCCGGTTCTGCGACATGTGCTCCCGGTTCCACCCGGCATCACGCTGGCCGCCGCCAAGGAGGTGGTACGCCTTCACGACATGATCGAGCTGGATCATGTCGGCGTCGCCGTAGACCAGCAGGACCGGCATCTTCAGCTTCGGCAGGTCGCCGGTCCAGTCGTATGGGCGGCGCATGAACGCACCCATCGCATCGAGGAGCTTCGGAAAATCGCTCGGCTCGGGCGCGATCGCCACGTATGACGTGTACATGGGCGTGTCCTTCATCATGGGCGCCATTTCCGCGCTGACCGCCGCCTGCTGTGGCAGCATCTCGGGATAGAAGCCGTCCTGCGCAAATGGAGTGGACACGAGCACGAGTCGCCGTACGTGCGAGGGATGCTGGACCGCGAGCCGGAACGCGGCACCACCGCCGAACGAGTAGCCCATGACATCCACCTGCTTGTAGCCCAGGCTGTCGAGGATGACCGCGAGGTCGTCGGCGATGTTCACCAGGTCAATCGGCCGGTTGCCGAGGCGGGTGCGGCCATGGCCCTGCAGGTCCACGCCGATCACCTGATGCTTCGCGGCGAGCGCCGTGAGGTTGGGGCCGAACATCTCGATCTGCCCCAGCCCGCCATGCAGCAGCAGGAGCGGCTCACCCTTTCCATAGATGGCGTAGTAGTAGCTGATGCCATTCGCGTTGACATGGCCGGTCTTCGTGGGAGCGGGCAGTGAGGCTTGCATAGAGGCAGCAGCTCCAGGCTGGTCTTGGGCTTGGGCAGGCGCTGCTGAGGCCGTCAGCACGCCGGCAAGGCAGGCAATCGCAACACCGATCTTCATCGTGGTCTCCGTGACGGGTTCAGTGTTACGTCGATTGGGGAGGGGGGAATTCGACAGGATGGGCGGGATGGGCCGGATGGGCAGGTCGGAATTAGCCCGGCATCACCCGCCCATCCTGCCCATCCTGCCCATCCTGCCCATCAGGGCGCCGCCCGCCGCATGGTGTAGACGACCGGCTCCCCTGCGGGCTCCCTGGGGTGAAGTGTCGCCGTCCATTCATCGGCGGAGCCGCGCGTGAAGGTGTCGCCGCAGCGTCGAGTCGTTGACCAGTTCGTACTGCTCGAAGAAGGCGGGATACTCTCCGCCGCTCCCGCGCCAGGTGCCGGTGATCCACTCCAGCTGGCGGAACTGGTCGCGACTCACCGCTGCGGACTGGTTCTGAGGAGTGTCAGCAGGGCGGCACGCTGCCGCCAGCAGCATGAGCGCT
>CBINCZ010000372.1:0-3084 GCA_966249295.1 uncultured Gemmatimonadales bacterium | reverse complement strand
ATCGTGATCGTGGTTGGCATCGGCCTCACCATCGCGCTCCGGCTGCTACACGGGCAGTTGTTTCGCTAGCTACGTTTGCTTCGGGTTGCCACCGCGACATCACCGGGGCGCGCAGTTGCCGTCCTTCACCTCAGTCTCAGAAGTGGGTCATGCTGGCCTTATCTCGAGCCAGGTTCGATGCATACTCGTGGCGAACAAATCGGTGACAGCGACAGCTGCGCTGCCGATACGAAACGACGATCCGGGCGGTGCGAGGCTAGAGATTGCTAGCAATCGGCAAAGGATTGTTGGCAGACGCGGAGGCGATCATGAGCCGAGATCAGACATGCCGAGATTCAATCCAGACATGGGCGCATGTTGTGGTTGCCGTGTGTGCAATCGTCGGTATCGGACTAGGGATCCACAGCAACCGTCAGACGGCAGGCGTTCTTGCGCGAGCCTCCGAGGCTTTCCACGCATTCACGTATCCGCTCGTAAAGTTTCACCGCTATCACTGGGTCAACAATTCCAATTCGCCAAACCTCTCGTGCGATAACCCAGCGGGCGGGCTTGTTCTTTCCTATAGGAACATGTCTGGTGTGCCCGTCTTGATCGAGGGAACAGATTTTCAAGTGCGCATGGGCGACCGTGAGATCGGCGCAGACCCAGAGAGGGTAGTTTCGCCGGACGGCCAATAGATCCTTGGCCCTGGCCAGGCGTTGATGGAAACCTTTACGAATCCCGACTTCCCCGAGGTGCTTCGCCGCTTGCGGGGCGTGAGTGTCGTTCCATATCTCAATTTCACTTTGAAGGTTTCCTATCGATCCATCATTACGGGCGAACGCTACTGCTACACGACCAAGGCAACATCCTTGCTGATTGCAACCTACCCTCTCAGCATCACATCCAAACGCAGGCCGAGGAGGTAGGACCGTGTCCTGTTGAGTAGTGCTTCTAGGTCTCGCCGGCATCGTCCACATCCCGGTGAGGGGAATCGCCAGCGACATCCCCTTCTGAGCCAACCTCTCGCTCTTCGCCCTTCTCGGCTGCGCCTGCCAGACGCCCGCAAGCGCGCGCCCCAGCCCGGCTACGACCAGTGGTTCCCCCAGACGCATTTCCTCCCGTTCGCCGACGCCGGCGCGCGACGCGGGCTGCGGGATCTCGCCGATCGTGGTCGTGGTCTGCCTGGGCCTCATCATCGCGCTCCGGCTGGCACACGGTCCGCGTTGAGCTGACGCAACCAGAAAATGGGGCAAGCGCCGCAGAAACGCGCCGTCTGTGCTCGACAATGCGACTGACGCTGCGACCTCCGGTTGTCTTGGCCCGACGCACTCTAGTGCTCTCAATCGCTGAGCCGACTCGCGCAGCCGAAAGATGCGAGGGAGGATATCATCGCTGTGTCGAGTTCAAGAAATATCGGGTTAGCCAGGGGGGGTGATGATCAGGGGGCGAGGTCTGCTTTCGATTCTCTTCTCTGTGTGGAGCGTTCTTGTTTCCGCCGTCTCGTGTGAG
The DNA here is from genome assembly GCA_966249295.1 of uncultured Gemmatimonadales bacterium. Lineage (GTDB taxonomy): Bacteria > Gemmatimonadota > Gemmatimonadetes > Gemmatimonadales > GWC2-71-9 > CAMLHP01. The sequence continues at coordinate 1,593 of CBINCZ010000372.1, read as the reverse complement.
TTTCTTTTGACCCGATTCCGGTTTCCGAACGGGAGCGGTGTGATCATTCTGCGCTCCCTAGCATCCGCGATTCTGGTCTATCTAGCCGTCCTTGGATTGCAGAATGCGCTCGACCCCACTCGCTCCTGGAGCTTTTGTTGGATCGAGTTTAGAACGCAGGTGCGCGACACACTCCACTGGTACGGCGCGATCTTTGGTGCCCTCTACGCTGGCTTCTATGCGCGCTTTGCTTCCCAGTGGACCTATCTCGCCAACGTATACAATCAAATCAAGGCTGCTGAATGCCAGGATGGCTGCAACAAGGATCCGCTTGCTGAGTGGAAGGCGGGTTTCATAGAGGATGCAGAGGAGCTCCACCTTGCAACCAAGCCGCTAATCGCATCGGTGCTCCGTGCGTGGGGCTCCGATGAGGACGTTAAGCAGAAATTCGCGGCCAGCGCTCCGGGCGGGGCGAGGCGCTTTGATGCGCTGATGGGGCGGGTCGGTTCGGTGTGAGAGGGGGGGGCGCACGCAAGAGATCGATGGAAGCGCTCTGATGTCATGAGCATGCGAACCACGCGCTTCCGGAGTGGGTTGATGCCGAGATGCCGAAAAGCCTCTCGTCCATTTCTCGGCGTCAGTTGGGTGAGCGCCGGGCACGGAGGCCGTTCGCCAGCAGAAGCATTCAGGATTGCGAAGCTCCAAGGCAGCAGGAGGCAAACATGTCAGACGAAGGAATAGCAGGCGGGCGGGGCATCGTTGGTGTTGCGACATTCGTCGCCAGTGTTGGAGTGCTGCTGTTTGGGAGTTCCCTTCTCCTGCGGACGCTGTTGGGCGCGGGGCTTGTCGCCCGGCCTGGGGCGGATGAGGAACTGTCGTCGGAGTTGGAGCTGGTCCAGCTGGGAGGCTTCAGGTGCGATCAGTTTCTCGTCGACCGCAGCACAGGAGGGGTTTGGCATCGCGTATGTTCAGGGAACGCTTGAGGGACGGAGTGCGATGGAATCCTCATGTGGGAGGAGATGTACGTGCATGGCCTTATACCTGAGCACGATCAGGCTGCAGTCGCGTAGCGCTCGAATCTTTTAAGACAAGTTGAGCGGGCTGAGGGCGAGAAGCGCAGTTGCTATGCCTCAACCTGAGGCCCCGCAACTTGCCGCAACCACGCGCGTGCATCGGAGACGAGAAGCTCTCTGACCTGATCGAAGTCCTGCTCGTCGCACGGCCGTGCGTTCTTCGCCTTGTAGAGAAGCTGGATCTCCGGCTGAAGGACGGAGATCCCCGCCGCGTCTCGCCAGGTGATCGTGGCGAGGGGCCGGCGCACGGACGGCTCCCGGCGAAACAGCCAGTCCGTTCCTTCGCACTCGTCGAGGAGCAGCTCGAGGCGCCAGTGGGTGTGGCCCACGGGTCTGGCCCACAGGGAGTTGAAGCGAGCTCGGGCGCGGTGCCGGGTCGAACGGGCGTCAGTCGTCCGTCGGAGGCGGCGTAGAACTCCCAGCCGGTCAGCGCGCTCGTCAAGGCGGCGGCGTCGCGCCGCAGGCAGCCCACGTCGAGGTCGCCATGGCGCCGGATCGCGCTTCCCACGAAGCGCTCGATCGCCCAGCCTCCGGCGAGCCA
>CBINCZ010000371.1:0-3086 GCA_966249295.1 uncultured Gemmatimonadales bacterium | reverse complement strand
GGTCGAAGTAGTCGTACTCGATCGCGTAGCCGGGGCGCAAGATGTGGGCGTTCTCCAATCCCGGCATGGAGCGAACCGCCGCGAGCTGGACGTCGAAGGGCAGCGACGTCGAGATGCCGTTGGGATAGAACTCGTGCGTCGACAGCCCCTCGGGCTCCAGGAAGATCTGGTGGCTGGCCTTGTCGGCAAAGCGGTTGATCTTGTCCTCGATGCTCGGGCAGTACCTCGGTCCGACGCCCTCGATCACCCCGGTGAACATCGGGCTGCGGTCGAAGCCGGAGCGGATGATCTCGTGGGTCCGCTCGTTGGTGTGGGTGATCCAGCAAGGCAGCTGCCGAGGATGCATGCCCTCCGAGCCCATGAAGCTGAAGACAGGGATCGGATCCATGTCGCCCGGTTGCTCGGCCAGGTGCGAGAAGTCGATCGAGCGACCGTCGATGCGCGGCGGCGTGCCTGTCTTCAAGCGCCCCTGGGGAAGCTTCAGCTCTTTCAGCCGCGACGACAGGCTCACCGCCGGCGGGTCACCTGCGCGCCCGCCGCTGTGGTTCTGCAGCCCGACATGAATTCGCCCGTCGAGGAAGGTGCCCGCCGTCAACACCACCGTGCGCGCCCGAAAGCGGATGCCCACTTGCGTGACGGCGCCCACCACGCGTTCGCCCTCGACCATCAGGTCGTCGACCGCCTGCTGGAAGAGCCACAGGTTCGGCTGGTTCTCCAGGCGTCGGCGAATGGCCGCCTTGTAAAGCACCCGGTCCGCCTGGGCGCGAGTGGCCCGCACCGCCGGGCCCTTGCTGGAATTGAGGATGCGGAACTGGATCCCCGCCTCGTCGGTCGCGAGGGCCATCGCACCACCCAGGGCGTCGACCTCCTTGACCAGGTGCCCCTTGCCGATCCCGCCGATGGACGGGTTGCAGCTCATCTGCCCCAGCGTCTCGATGTTGTGGGTCAGGAGCAGCGTGGCGCAGCCCATGCGGGCCGCAGCCAGCGCAGCCTCGGTGCCGGCGTGGCCACCGCCGACCACGATGACGTCGAATTCCTGGGGGTAAAGCACGGCAGAAGCGCGTAGGAGCGCGCGCGCAAAGGATTGATTTTAAAGGCGCCACCGAATCTCGTCAGTCGCCGGACAATCGCCGCGTGAGCACGACCGCCCTCGCCTGCCGACCCGGTTGCGGCGCATGCTGCATCGCACCATCTATTTCCAGCCCGATCCCTGGCATGCCCGATGGCAAGCCGGCCGGGGTCCGCTGCGTGCAGCTCGACCCGCAAGAGCGCTGCCGGCTCTTCGCTGATCCGCGGCGGCCGGCGGTTTGCAGCTCGCTGGCGCCGAGCGCGGCCATGTGCGGGCCCGACCGGGCCCACGCCCTGCGCTGGCTGATGGCGCTCGAAGTGGCAACCGTACCCGCCGGCGCGAAGGATGCCTCCTCGCGCGCTTGACGCCACACGAGGAAGCACCCCCGGCCTGCGGCCCAACGCGCCTCTTCTGTCAGCTCACGCGGCCCGCTCCAAAAAGAAAGGTGCTGACGGCGAGAACGACGCCAGCACCTTGAAAGTCAACCAAGCCAAACCTGGAGGCGGGGAACCCGCCCGATCAGGCCCGACGCTGGTTGTGGAGGGATTCGGATTGACAGAGGGGTCAGCGCCCGATCAGCCATTCGACCGACGCCACCCCTCGGCTCGATCCCCGACGCAGGCTCGATTCCCTGGCCGGGGTTTCATGCATGGATCACCAGCCGGTCTTTGGCAAGTCGGTGCCGCCATCGCCACCGCTGACGTACCGCAGCGATGCGCGGTCGAGCTCACGCATCGGGCGGACCGGGCTCTTCTCAAGGCGGCGACGCAGCGGGAAACGAATCACGGACAACAGGGCTCGCTTCATGGTGACTCCGGGGCAGTAAGGCGCTGTTGAAGCGCATGCCGCCATTGAAGCAACCGGCCCTCGATTCGGACACTGTCAACTCTTACAGGTCGAGGTAACCGGCTGTCACCGGCCGGGCACCCTCGATCCCGGGTCGTTCAGTGAATCAGTCCCAGGCGCAAGGCCTTGAGAACCGCCTGGTGCTTGTTCACAGATCCCAGTTTGCGCATCGCGTTCTGGATGTGAAGCACTGCGGTCCGTTCGCTGATGCCCAGGATGCTGCCCACTTCCCAGGCCGTCTTGCCTTCCATCGTCCAGCGCAATGACTCGAGCTCGCGCGGCGTCAGGGAGGGGGTGTCCACCAGCCGCTCGGCGGGGACGAAAAGGCGCAGCGCAGTGTCCTGCGCGTGCACCGCGAACAACTGCAGATCCGCGACCATGCGCGTGAGGTCACTGGAGTCGACCGGCAAGGACTGATCGCGATCGACACCCAGCATGAAATGGCGGCCCTCCGGCAAGTGAAGTGCCAGCGCGATGCCGGTGCGGTAGCCGAAGGCGGCCTGCTCTTCCCAGACGTCGATCGCACCGTGCCGCAGATAGGTGGCCTGGTCCCACACCATGGGGACCGCCCCGCGCCTGAGGTGCTGCATCACCGGATCGCGGCGCCGGCTCTCGTCACCCGAGCCACCGCTGTCGCGGTAGTCGGTGGGCATGTTGTCGATGCTTATGAAGTCGCTCTTGGCGGGCGAATGATCCACCACCGTCAAGGCGGACACGTACTGGAAGCCCAGCTCATTGGCGAAACGAATGATCTGGCCACGGAAGTCATCCGCTGAACGGGCCTCCATGATGGACAGATAGCTGGCGTTGATGAACGTAGCACTCATCACGCCCCCCTGACAGGATTGACAGCTAGTCGGTGCAACGCGAGGTCTCCAGACTTCGGGTTCTTCGGACGAAGAAGAAGGCCATCATGCATACGACCTCCACAAGCGTCTCCATGCCACCCCCCTGGGCCCTGTACGCCTGGCCCGCCGTATTCTGTCAGGCGAACGTGAAGCGTAAGGCAAGATTCGTTCACTTGGGAACACGGGTGACCTCCACAGACGAACCGGGTGTGCCAAAAGCCGGCCAAACCGTGTGGAGCGAACACCTGGACGACGGAGAGGCCGGCATTGCCTGGGACTGGATCCAGATCGCCGACGGCGTGGTGGCCATGGCCAACCCGCTG
>CBINCZ010000370.1:0-3097 GCA_966249295.1 uncultured Gemmatimonadales bacterium | reverse complement strand
CCTGCACCCCCACGAAGGCAAACTGCCGCTCGAACGCTTCCACGATGCGCGCGCCTTCCAGGCCGAGCGCGACCGTGGCGCTTGCGTCCGCCAGCAAACGATCCAGGACCGTGACCGCCGCCTTGGCCGCAGCTTCCACCCGGCTCCTCGGCGTGTCACTCGACTCTTCCGACGCCATTTCCGTCTGGCCGCGGTAACTCAGGGTCACCTGGATTCCGATGCGGTGGGGCCGCTGTCCCGGCGCCACCGTCAGGTTCTCGAACAGCACTGCCCGGCGGAGCACCTGCTCTCGCACCGCCGACTGCTCCAGCGCGTCCAGCGGCTTGACGTCCGCCGTCTGCGCCACGCTGATCTTGCGATGATCCACCCGCAGGCCCAGCTGCGCCAGCAACGCCGATTCGATGTTCCGGACCAGCTGCTTGGGCTGCAGCCCCGCCTGCGCCAGCACGTGGACCTCGCTCACTTCACCCAGCGGCGTGGTGACAACCCGCGCCGAGAGGATTCCCTCGAGACTGGTGAGCAGGTTCTCGGCCCGGCGCACCCCCCACGGGTCAGGAATGGCGTCACTCTGCCCCTTCCCGGGGTTGGCGGTAGCACCCTGATGCTTGGCTGAGTATGGACCTGTCACTGGGGCTCCGTATTCAGGTTAGATCTCTTCAGCGCTAAGCGCTAAGCGCTAAGCGCTAAGCGTACAGCGCACAGCGCTCACGCCACCACATTACGCCCCGCCGCCTTGGCGCGATAGAGCGCCCGGTCGGCGGTGACGAGGAGGTCGCCCTCGCCTGGCTGCTTGGGGTCGAATTCGGCGATGCCGCAGCTCACCGTGATGAGCCCCGACTCGTACCCCAGCCGCCGGCCCACGCCCTCGATGCCTGCCCGCAGCGCCTCGGCCACACGTGTGGCGCCGGCCAGGTCGGTCCGGGTCAGGATGACGACGAACTCGTCGCCCCCGTACCGGGCCGCCACGTCCGAAGCACGCACGGCATTCCGGATTTCCGCCGAGGCGGCCCGGAGGATTTCATTGCCGGCCTCGTGGCCGTACGTGTCGTTGACCTGCTTGAATCGGTCGAGATCCAGGAATAATACAGCAAAGGTCTCGCCATTCCGTCTGGAACGCTCGATCTCGAAGGACAGCCGATCCCGGAGAACGCGGTAAGTAGATAGTCCCGTAAGGAGATCCACGGCCGCGGCCTTCTGGGCGTCCTCCGCCCGGCGCTCCTGATACGGCAAACATTGCCGCAAAGTGGCCCGGCCGGCGGCCGCCACCTCGGCAAATTTTTGACAGGTGTCAAATCCGCATGCACCGCAATCCCAGGGCCGGCCGTTGGGACCGAGGCCGATGGCCTTGAGGATGGCGTCCACGGCTTCCGAGTCCGGCTCCATGCGCTCGGGCTGGATCTGGAAGATGGCGCCCACGCTGGCCACCACGGTGCGGTCGAGCACCGGGGTCGGCGCCCGGGGCGGCTCGGTGCTGGCGATCAGGGCCCGGCGCCAGAAGAGCTGGTCCTTGGGTCCGGCCAGCGGGTGGTCGAGCAGCCCCTCATAGGACAGGATGTCCACGAACCCCAGGTCCATCCGGTCCACGCTCACCGCACGGGCAATGGCGGGGAGCTGGTCGAGGCCGCGGACCAGCCGGAACCGGGCGCTGGCCTGCTTGAACTCCTCCAGCAGCTCCAGGGGCATGCCGCCAGCCGCACTCTGGTGCCGCCGCCGCTCCTCCGGCACGCGGCTGAACCAGGTGGGCTGGGCCAGGATGTTGACCCCGCGGGCCCGAAGCACCTCCTCGAGGTCGCCGAAGGTGATGGCGGCGTCGAGGTCGGGCGTGCCCTCGCTGGCATTCACGCCGGCGTGGACGATCCGAAGCCCCGGCCCGAACCGGGCCCTGAGATGCCGGGCCTCGGCCACTGGCGGGGTGGTGACGGGCGCCAGGTAAGGGATCAGCTCGGGGAACTGCGCCCGGATGGTGTCCACCACCACCGGGTCGGTGGAGCGGATGAGGGTGCCCCACGGCTCTTCCCGCCAGAGCTTGAGGTACTCGGCGGCGACGAGCTCATCTCCGATGACGCCCCGGGTGACCGTGCGGAAACCCGCTCCGTAGCAGGCATTTACGACCTGCTCCGGGGTAGCAGGATAGAAGTGGGCCGCCATCTCCGGGCTCAGGATCAGGATCCCGTCGCCCTGCGAGGCGATGGCCAGCGCACGACCGACCTCGCCGTTCACCCGCACCGCTTCGTGGGGGCAGACGGCGTAGCACTGACCGCAACGGATGCAGAGTTCGTCAACCACCTGCAACAGCGGAGCCTCACCGGCGACCGCAATGGCGTCGGTGGGGCAGTCTCGTACGCATGCCAGGCATGCGACACACGATTCCGCGTCGATGACGAAATGCAAGCAGCTGCCGCCCTGGTTGTGGAAAAGGGTGGCTGCCAATATGTGCCGCCGGGTTAAACAAAGTCAAGAGGTGAACGGGCGCAAACCGTAGCAAGATCGCAACTTAGCCGTCGAGACGCTGCATCATGGAACCGGGCGGGATCGGGCTAAATCATTCCAGCGAATAGGCTTTGATCTTCCGGTACAGAGTTCGCTCCCCGATGCCCAGTTGTTCGGCCGCTTTTCGGCGGTTTCCCCGGGCCTCACGGAGCGCCGCCCCGATGGCGGCCTTTTCCACTTCCTCCATGGTCATCCCGGACCGGTATACCACGTCCTCGTCGGTGTCCCGCTCGGCGATCTGGGAGACGTCGCCAACGATGGGGTTGTCGGACAGCTCGATGACCCGGACCCGCGGCGGCCCGTCGTCGATCCGGCGCCTGAGCTCCTCCACCTGCAGCCGGAGGTCCACCAGGTTCCGGAGGATGAACTCCAGCTCCTGGCTCCCGATTCCGTTTTCGCGCGCCGCCTGGGCCACCCGAACCGGCAGCAGGCCGGGCCCTTCGGCGATGTCGGGCGGGATGTCGCTGGCGCGGATCTCGTTCCCCGGCGCCAGGACCACCATGCTCTCGATCAGGTTGCGAAGCTGGCGGACATTGCCGGGCCAGGGCGCGTTGACCAGCCGCTCCATCGCCTCCGGCGCGATGTCGCGGAACGTCCGATCGTGGAT
>CBINCZ010000369.1:0-3121 GCA_966249295.1 uncultured Gemmatimonadales bacterium | reverse complement strand
GCAGCGTGGCCACCGACGGAAGCGTGCTCCTGACGTGCACGTGCACCGCGCTCGCCACGCCGAGGCCACCGAGCAGAAGCGCCACCAGCGCCACGAGCCCCAGAAAATTGCTGAGCCGTGTGAGGGCGTTGTCGAGCCGGGCCTGGTCATCGGCCACCGTGTGGACGCGGACCCGCAGGTCCCGAAGCCGGGGACGCCACTTCTCCGCGATCGATTGCGCATCAGTGCCTGGGGGCAGCTGGACGAAGACCGCGTGCTCTACCCGGGCGCCGAAGCCGAGGAGGCCGGTGGCGTCGAGATCGGCACCGCGCATGAAGGCCCGGGGGCCGAACGCGTTGCGGACGCCCACATCGCCCGGCACGGCCGTGATGGTGCCGATGACCTCGAGCCGGATTGCCCCGACGCTGATGCTGTCGCCCAGCTCGATGCCCAGTGACGACAGCAGTGAGGGATCGACGATGACATGTCGGCCGAGCTGGAGGCGGCTCCACGCATCGGCGGGGGAGGTTTCGATGGTACCGTAGAATGGCCAACCACCGCTGACCGCACTCATCTGGGTGAGGCGGGCCGTCTCACTGCTGCCGGCGTAAGCCATGGCGCTGAAACTGGTGACTTCGGACTCCGTCCCGCCGATGGAGTCGAGCGCCGTGCGCGCGAGGTCGGGCAGGGGAGCGCGGGCTTCGAAGGAGAGGTCGGCGCCAAGGAGCTGCCGGGCCTGGCTGGCGATGGAGTCGCGCAGGTTGGCGGTGAAGCCGTTGATGGCCACCAGCGCTGCAACGCCGGCGGTTACGCCGGCCGCGAGCAGCGCCAGCCGCCGGATGCCGCTGCGCGCGTCGCGCCGGGCCATGCGCAAGATGAAGCCGAAGTTCATGCGGCGCTGTCGCTCACGATTTCGCCGTCGGCCAGGTGGACGGTGCGCCGGGCCTGGCGGGCCAGGTCCTGGTCGTGGGTCACCAGTACCAGTGTGGTGCCGTGGGCCTCGTTGAGCTCACGCATCAACCCGATAATCGTGGCGCCGGTGGCGGCATCGAGGTTCCCGGTCGGCTCATCGGCAAAGAGAATGCGCGGAGTGTTAACAAAGGCGCGCGCCAGGGCCACGCGTTGCTGCTCCCCACCAGACAGCTGAGCCGGATAGTGATGCTCCCGCCCACCGAGCCCGACCGATGCGAGCAGCTGCCGGGCCCGGGCCGGGTCGGAGCGGCCCAGCAATTCGAGCGGCACCAGGACGTTCTCGATGGCGGTGAGCGTGGGTACCAACTGGAACGACTGGAAGACGAAGCCCACCCGCTCGCCCCGGAGTCGGGCGCGGCCATCCTCCGTGAGCGTGTCGAGCCGAACACCATCGAGCGTGACGTGCCCGGCACTGGGCAGGTCGAGCCCGGCCAGCAGTCCCAGCAGCGTGGTCTTGCCGCTGCCACTGGGACCAACGATGGCCAGGAAGGCGCCCGGCTCGACAGAGAGGGTGATATTCTTGAGGACCGTGAGCGGCTGCCCGCCCGACTGATATTTCCTCGTGAGGCCTTCACACCGAATCATCATCAACCCTGGGGTTTCGGAATCCTGCAAAGATACCTGACCATGGCGCTGGTGCTGCTGACCGTTGGATGCAGCGAGCGCGCACCCGCTCCCCAGCGCGCCACCACCGCTCCCGATTCCGCCGACACCCGTCCCGTCATCGTCTTCCTCGGCACCAGTCTGACGGTGGGCCTTGGCCTGGACCCATTGCAGGCCTATCCCGCGCTGATCCAGCAGAAGCTCGACTCGGCGGGACTTGCATACCGCGTCGTCAATGCCGGCGTGAGCGGTGAGACCTCGTCAGACGCGCGGGCTCGCCTGGCGTGGCTGCTCCGGATGGATCCTGCGGTGCTGGTGGTGGAAACCGGCGCCAACGACGGGCTGCGCGGGTTGAGTGTGGAAGCGTTGCGCGCAAACCTCGACACCATCCTCACGGTTGCTCAACGTCACGCGCCGCCGCCCCGTCTCGTTGTCATCGGCATGCAGGCGCCACCCAACCTGGGCCCGCGCTACACCGAGGCATTCCGCGAGGTGTTCCCGGAACAGGCGAAGAAGCATGACGCTGCGCTGGTGCCATTCCTGCTCGACGGGGTGGGCGGTGTGGATTCGCTGAACCAGGGCGACGGGATTCACCCGACGGGGGCCGGGCAGAAGGTCCTGGCGGAGAATGTGTGGCGGGTGCTGGAGGAAGTCGTACGTCGTACGTCGTAAGTCGTACGAGTGACAGCCGCGGGCTGGGCCTCATCGGCGCTATTGTCGCTTGCGAATCACCGCGTCGCCGGGCCCTGCAGTTCGCTCAGGCGGGTAGATCTGATCCGGGCTACCGCTCACTGACGCGCCCTCTGGCGCGGTGATTCGCTCGCTTGACCGCACTCCGTTCAGCGCTCAGCGCCAAGCGTCAACACCCCAAATCGCGCATCCGGCGATTTCGCGTAGCGCAGATCCAGGATGTGCACCAGACCTCCAGCCCCAGAATCCACGACAAACACGGGAAACCGTGCCCAGCTGAGGAACTCGTGGCCGCGGAGCGATGCCGCTGCCCGGGTGACGGCAGCATCCGATGGCTGGGTGGCAGGGAAACTCTGGACCGATGCTGGCGCGATGTGGGGCAGGTGCAGCCAGTCAAAGCCTGCCGTGCGGTACACTTGGCCCTGCTGCGCCACGATTTCACGCCGCAATGGATTCAGGAAGACCGGCCCGGCCATGACGCGCTGGATGGCACCTGGGTAGCGCGCCTCGAGTTCGCGTGTCGCGACCTGTTCGGCCGCGCGGCTGCTGCCCAGCATCGCCACGACATATACCAGCGTCACAGCCAGGGCCAGGCGGGCCGGCCGCTCCGGCGTGACGTTGCGCTGGCGCGAGCGACGCTGTCGCCGGCTGGCCCAGACACCGAGGCCCAGGATCAGGATGATCCACGGGTCCACGATGAAGAGTGCGTCGCCGTAGGTCCACTCACGGTTCCACGGCAGCAGCCAGTGCACCCCGTAGGTATTGAGCGTGTCGAGCAGGGGGTGGCTGAGAATGCCGGCATACGCCAGCAGGAGGATCTGGCCCGGCCGCGCCCGGGATGGCAGTACCGCCGAGCTCAGCTTTCGGGAGATCATCT
>CBINCZ010000368.1:0-3145 GCA_966249295.1 uncultured Gemmatimonadales bacterium | reverse complement strand
CTGGCGCTCGACGCTCGACGCTCGACGCTCGACGCTCGACGCTCGACGCTCGACGACAAAAGGAAATTAACAGGAATTACGCGCTGCGTTGTCGGCGGGGTTCCGCGGCATCGGCGTCGCCGGCGCGGGTGCGGAGGTCGGAAGTCTCGCCTCGTGACCAGCCACCGCGGAACTCGAAATGGCGGGTATCCAGCAAACGCTCGCCCAGCACCACGGTGCCCGTGAGCTGCAGGTGCCAGAACAGCATGCGCGCGCCCACCTCGGCCGCCGGCGTCCAGACGCCCGGCTGGACCGGGGGATACAGGTGCGCGTACTCGGCTCGGAGACGTGCTTCGCGAATCGTGGAGTCCATCGAGACCCCTCGGGCAGAGGATATGGCTGTCACCACGAGACTATGACGGCAGGACCATTCACTATACGGTGCCCGGGGCATCGGGTAAAGGGCCTATTCGGCAATCACAACCTCGGCGTCACCCTCGCCGCGCCGCAGGAGTAATGCCAGCGGGAAGGCCACCGCAAAGAGAATGGCGATGAGATACAGTACCCGGTCATAGGCGAGGACTGCGGCCTGCCGCTGGATGGTCTGGTGGAGAATGGCGAGGGCCCGCTCCTGTGCCTCGCCCGCCGAGGCGCCGAAGTGCCGCATGGCACCGGTCACCGCGCTAAGCCAATGGCGCGCCGCAGCATCGAAGGCGGTCACGTGGCTGGTGAGGACCGCAAAGTAGCGGCTCGTCCCACGCGACACCTCGGTCGCAGCAATGGCGATGCCAACACTGCCGGCGACCTGGCGCACCACGTTATAGAGGCCGGTGGCGGCGGTGAGCCGCCGCTTCTCGATGGTGGCCAGGGCCGCCGTACTGAGGGGTACGAACAACAGACTGAAGCCGAGTCCCTGCCACACCTGGGGCCAGAAGATATCCCAGAAGCCGGTGACGGAGGTCATGCGGGATAGGTCCCAGAACGAGTAGGTGCTCACCACCAGGCCGACCAGCACCATCACCCGGGGCCCCAGCCGGTTGTACAACCGGCCGGCCACCGGCATGCCGACCGCCATGGCCAGGCTGCGCGGCATGAGGGCGAGCCCCGATTCGAACGCACTGTAGCCCAGGATCGTCTGCAGGAAGAGCGGCAGGATGAAGAGGCTCGCATAGAGGCCAAGGCCAAGAATGCCGCCGACCGCCGTGGCCGCAGTGAATGGTCCGTTCTTCAGCAGGCTCAAGTCCACCGCGGGGCGCTCGGCGCGCAGCTCGTGCCAGATGAACACCAGCAGTCCCGCGGCCGCGACGACGGCGAGCGTCACGATCAGCCGCGAATCAAACCAGTCCTTCGATTCGCCCTTCTCCAGCATCAGCTGCAGTGCGCCGAGGCCTACGGCGAGGAGGGCGATGCCGGTCCAGTCCATGCCACCTTTCTTGCGCTCGAGAAACGGCGGGTCGTGAATGAACCGCTGGACGAGGAAGAAGTTCAGGATGCCGATGGGCAAGTTGATGTAGAAGACCCACGACCAGCTGTAGGCGTCGGTGAGCCAGCCTCCGAGCGTGGGGCCCACCGCGGGAGCGATGACAACGCCCATGCCGTAGACGCCCATCGCCATGCCCTGCTCTTCCGTCGGAAAACTCTCGCGCAGGATCGCCTGCGAGACCGTCATGAGCACGCCGCCACCCATGCCCTGGATGACGCGGAAGATGACGATCACCTCGAGACTCCGCGCCAGCCCGCAGAGCATCGAGGCCACGGTGAAGAGCACCACCGCGATCTGGTACATCCGCTTCCGCCCGATCTGCTCGGCGAGCGTGCCGAGGATGGGCATGATGATGACGTTGGAGAGGATGTAGCCGGTGACGACCCAGGCAATCTCCTCGATCGAGGCACCCAGCGTACCGGCCATGTCGGGAAGCGCGACGTTGACGATGCTGGAATCCAGCACCGCCATCATGGTGCCGGTCATCACGGTGCCGGCTACGACCCACTTGTTGACGCCGGCTTCGACGCTCATGCGGGGGAGTGAGTCATCTGGAGCATACGTGAATATAGGAAGGGCACGATGGGCATGATGGGCAGGATGGGCAGGATGGGCATGGCGGACGAGGCGGACGGGCGACGCGTAGCGCTCAGCGCTGAGCGCCTTCTGTGTCCCATCAGCCCCGCAAGTCGTCACCGCTCACATCCCGACTCTCAGGAACCAGCATGCGGCGGATCACGTGGCTGTCCCGCTCAATGATGCTCTTGGCGGGAATCACCGTGCCTTCGGTATGCAGGGCCCAGGCCCCGGCGCTGCGGCGTCAGTTCGCGGCCTTCCGCGACTCCGTGGCCCGGGTCAGCACCGCGAACGAGGCGGCGCAGCTCGATGCGGAGCGTCGCGCCCAGTTGCGAAGCCACTCGTCGGACCCTGCCCTTCTCATCCTGGCCGGCCTGGCCAGACTGCGACTGGGCCAGCTGTCGGAGGGGCGCACGGCACTGGATGACGCCCAGCGCCTCTTCGATGAGGCCGTCCTGCGGGCGCCCGATGACTGGGCATGGCCATGGTACGGCCTCGCGCTTGCCGATCTTGCCCTCGACAGTACCGATGCCGTGGTCAAGCGCTCCATGCACTCCGGCCCGGGCGTGTATTACCACGATGCCGCCCTGCAGGCTCTGGGCAAGGCGCTTGCCGCCGATTCCAGTTTCGTCCCCGCCGCCGAGCTGCTGGGTGACATCCTCCTGCCCTTCGGCGAGCGCTCACTCAAGAACGACCTTAAGCGCGCCGTGCGACGTGCTGCCGCCGGAACCGAGGCGGCGTCGCCATGGCTCGCCCTCGGCCGGCTCTACCGCAACATGCACCAGAGCGATTCGGCGATCATCGCGTTCCACCAGTACGTCACGCTGGGCGGCGACTCCGGTCTCGGCTTGCTGGAAGAAGCGCGGTCACGCTTCGCGCGAGGCCAGGTGCAGGCGGCGAGCGCGGCGTACTACGCCGGTGCACGCGTGGCCGACGCACTCGCCCGCCAGGCCTATCGCCGCGACCTGGGCTGGGTAGCGTCCCCCGAGGAACTCGCGGCCTTCGACCAACTCGCGGGCGACAGCCTTGAACCGTTCGTGCAGGCATTCTGGGCCAAGCGGGACGCCGAGGAGATGCGAAGCCCTGGGGAGCGGCTGCGCGAACACG
>CBINCZ010000367.1:0-3150 GCA_966249295.1 uncultured Gemmatimonadales bacterium | reverse complement strand
TGCTGCAGTCGCTCGCGCCCGAGTAGAGCAGGATCTGCCGCAGCGTGGTGAGCCAGGCGCGGGCTTCCGCGGGCGTGCGAAGGTCTGGCTCGCTCACGATCTCGGCCAGCGGCACCCCCGCGCGGTTCAGGTCCACGGCGGTCCGTCCCGGCAGCCGGTCGTGCAGCGACTTGCCGGCGTCTTCCTCCACATGCAGGCGCTGGATGTGCACCTCGACCCGGCCACGGTCCGGCGACTCGAACGCCACGCTGCCGTTGGTAGCGAGTGGCTGGTCGTACTGCGAGATCTGGTAGCCCTTGGGCAGGTCAGGGTAGAAATAGTTCTTCCGCGCAAAGATGCTGCGCTCATGCACCGTGCAGCCCAGCGCGAGCGCGGCCCGTGCGGCCAGCTCCATTGCGTGGGCATTGACCACCGGCAGCGCGCCTGGAAGCCCCAGGCACACGGGGCATACGTTGGTGTTGGGTGGATCGCCGAAGGCGGTCGAGCAGCTGCAGAACATCTTGCTCGCCGTCTTCAGCTGCATGTGCACCTCAAGCCCGATCACCGTTTCCCAGGTCATCACCGCACCTCCGCCACGGGATCGAGCCGGGACTCCAGCGCCAGGGCAATCTCGAGCATGCGCTCATCCTGGCCGGCCGGTGCCATGAGCTGGACACCCACCGGCAGCCCCTCAGTGCGCCCGGCGGGCAGGCTCACCGCCGGAATACCCGCGAGGTTGGCGGGGCAGACGAAGATGTCAGCCAGGTACATGGCGACGGGATCGCTGGTCTTCTCGCCGGCCTTGAACGCCGGCGTCGGTGTGGTGGGCGCCAGCAAGACATCTATTCCGTCGCTGAAAACACGGCGGAAGTCCTCGGCGATGAGGGAGCGTACCCGCTGCGCCTTGACGTAGTAGGCGTCGTAGTAGCCGGCGCTCAGCGCGTAGGTCCCGACGAGAATGCGTCGCCGGACCTCCGGTCCGAAGCCCTTGCCGCGGGTGGCACGATAGAGCGCGCGCATGTCGCCGTCGCCGCCCTCACGCAATCCGTAGCGCACACCGTCAAACCGCGCCAGGTTGGCGGAGGCTTCTGCGGGGGCCACGACGTAGTAGGTGGGCACCGCATACCTGGTGTGCGGCAGCGAGACGTCCACCAGCGTCGCCCCCAGTGCCTCCAGCGCCGCACGCGCACGGGCCACGGCGGCGGCGACGCCGCCATGCAGGTCAGCCGGGAAATATTCCCGCGGCAGCCCGACCCGCACTCCCTCAAGACTCCGCGGCATCACCGGGAGCTCCACTGGCGGTTGTGTCAGTGTGGTGGAGTCGCGCGGGTCGGGGCCGCTTATCACGTGGAGCACGCGCGCGGCATCCATGACCGTCCGGCCGAAGGGTGCCACCGCATCGAGCGACGAACCGAATGCCACCAGACCGTAGCGGCTGACGCGTCCATACGTGGGCTTGATGCCCACGACGCCGCAGAAGGCAGCCGGCTGGCGGACCGACCCGCCGGTTTCGGAGCCCAGCGCTGCGGGCACCACGCCCGCCGCCACGAGCGCAGCCGAGCCCCCCGATGACCCCCCGGGCACTCGCTCAGGATCGAGCGGGTGCTGGACCCGTCCGAACGCCGAGTGTTCGGTGGACGATCCCATCGCGAACTCATCGAGGTTCGCCTTGCAGGCCACCATCGCCCCCGCCCCGCGCAACCGCTCGATGACGGTGGCATCGTAAGGCGAGACGTAGCCGTCCAGGATCCGCGAGGCGCAGGTGGTAGGCTGCTCTACAGTGACGATGTTGTCCTTGACCGCCACCGGCATGCCGTAGAGCGGCCGACCCGCCGCGTCCGGCAGCGCATCCGCCCGCTGCGCCTCGGATTCAAGCAGCTCCGAGGACCAGTGCAATGCCGCATTGAGGCCTGCTGCACTCTCGAGCGCGAGGGCCGTGGCGCGCGCCGCCTGGCGGGCGCCGCTCCCGGGTTCTCCTCCATGGACCTACGGAGCGGCACGACGAAGAATACGTGGGCAAATTCAGGCGCCATCTCGGCCACGGGGTGCGCCAGCCGGGTGGGCCGGACGATATCTTCCCGCAACGGCGTGGCCGCTGGCCCGGCCACGAATGGCGTCGCGCCCTCGTCGTCATGGACCTCGCCGAGTTGCTCGACAAAGCCCACGATGCGCTCCATCTGCTGGACCAGCGCGGGCAATTCTTCCTCTGCTACTGCCAGCTCGGCGAGCCGAGCCACGCGAGCCACGTCGTCCCGGCCGATACTCATGCACTCTCCCAGTCGCGTTCCAGTCCAGCGTAGGCCACCAGAAGTTCCTTGGTGCCTACTTCGTCGTCGTCGAAGGTGACACTGACTTTGAGGTCGCGCCCCGCGCCACGCAGCCCCTGGATGGTGCCGGAGCCGAAGCGCCGGTGATGCACCCGCTCGCCCTTGACGTACCGCGGAGCATCCTGCGATGCCTCCTCGGCCACGGGCACCGGCGCCGGGCTCGGTGTGCGGCGGGCGCCCCATCCCCGACCTCGGTTGGTGCCCACGGGCGAATCGTCCCATCCCGGGGCCCAGAGCGCGGAGGTCCTGCGCTCCTCGAGGATCTCGGGTGGAATGGCCTTGAGGAAGCGCGACGGTGCACCGGGCCGAAGTTCGCCCCCGCGCCGGCGAGCGCGTGCCCAGCTCAGGTAGAGCTTGTCCTTGGCGCGGGTAAGCCCGACGTACGCCAGCCGGCGCTCTTCCTCGAGCCCTTCGAGCTGTTCGAGCGAGCGCGCGAGCGGAAACAGCCCTTCCTCGAGCCCGGCGATCACCACTACGGGCCATTCCAGTCCCTTGGCCGTGTGCAGCGTCATGAGCGTGACGCCGCGCTCGTCACCGTCAATGCTGTCGTTGGCGGACACCAGCGCCGCCTCGGCGAGGAAGCGTTCGAGCGGCGTACCCTCATCTTCGGCGTCCGGCACCACAACCTCGGACCAGTTGGCCGCACTCGCCACCAGTTCGCGCACGTTGTCGATCCGGTCGAGTCCCTCCGGGCCTTCCGCCCGCAGCCAGGCCTCGTAATCCGTGACCCGAATGATCTCCTCCAGCAGCTGCGCCGGCGTCCAGGTGGCAGCAGCCTCGTGCAGCCGCAGGATCATCCCCGCGAAATCCCGCAACGCATTCCGTACGTTGGGCCGGAGATCGG
>CBINCZ010000366.1:0-3162 GCA_966249295.1 uncultured Gemmatimonadales bacterium | reverse complement strand
TCGGCCTGGCGCACACCACCGCCACCAACAGCGGCCTGGTGCTGGCCAGCATGCCGGTCATGGTGGCGGGTCTTGGCGCCGTGCTCCGGATCGAACGCCTGACCCGCCACGGCGCGGAAGGGCTGGTGCTTGCCACCATCGGCGTGGTACTGGTGATCGCATCGCATGGTTTCGGCTTCAGCGGCACCACCATGCTCGGTGACCTGCTCACCTTTGGCGCCGTCATCTGCTGGGCCCTGTTCACGCTGGGCGTGCGGCGACAGTCGCTGCCGCTGTCGTCGCTTGGCATCACGGCGTGGACGGTGCTGGCCGGCAGCATACCGCTGATTCTGATGGGCATTCCGTCGCTGTTTACCATGGACTGGTCCCGGACGACGGCGGCGGGGTGGGGCGGGGTGATCTATTCCAGCGCCTTCTCGCTGGTGCTGGCCTACATTATCTGGAACCGGAGCATCAAGGTGGTGGGCTCCAATCGTACCGCCATCTTTGCCTGCCTCACGCCGGTGTTCGCGATGCTCACCGCCATGCTGATCCTGGGGGAGCGTCCGGGCATGGCCCAGCTCGCCGGCGGCGCGCTCGTCATTGCGGGCGTGCTCCTGAGCCAGCGGACGGGCCCGCTCCCCGGCACCGGTGCCCCAACCGCAACCTTCAGCGTTCGAGAGTCCGACGCATGACCCAATCCATCGCCGAGTTCAACCAGTTCCGCGACGAAATGAACCAGCTCATTCTCGGCGCCGGCAATCTTACCGTCAACCGATTCTTTGCACTCGATGGCAAGTGCTACGAGGCGGGCGCGCTCGGCGTCAAGACCAAGGAAATGCTGGGGCTGGTGTCATCGCTGGTGCTGCGCTGCGACGACTGCATCACCTATCACATCATCAAATGCCACGAGGCGGGCGTGACGAAGGAAGAATTGATGGAAGTGTTCGCCGTGGGACTGGTGGTGGGCGGCAGCATCGTCATCCCGCACCTGAGGCGGGCGATGGCGAGGGTGGAAGAGATAGACGGGAAGACGGGAGGATGGGAAGGCGGGAAGTGAGGCGGGAAGTCGGAAGGGCGGGAAGATGGGAAGTTCTGAAGGTGCTTCCCGACTTCCCGCCTTCCCGTCTTCCCGCCTACTCAACTATTTCCTCATAACTCTCCGGCTTCCATTGCGGCTTCGCGTCCGCGTTGGCCACTTCCTGGCCCAGGTAGTACACCAGCTTGACGATGCGCGATTCCTTCTCGGCGTCGATCTTGGACGGTTCGTCGCCCGGGCCGTGATAGTCTTCGTGCGTGCCGTTGAAGAAGAAGAGAATCGGCACGCCCTTGCGCGCGAAGTTGTAGTGGTCTGAGCGGAAGTAGAAGTTTTCCTCCGGCCAGATGTCGTCGATGGCCGTCATGCCCAGTTCGCGATGGGCGGCGTTCACCCGGTTGAGCGTGGCGCCCAGGTCCGAGTGCTCCTTGCCGATTACCACGATGGTGTCCTTCCAGTTGCGACCGATCATGTCCATGTTGAGATCGGCCACGATCTGCTTCATCGGCACCACCGGATGCTCGCTGAACCAGCGGCTTCCCCACAGTCCCTTCTCTTCGCCACTCACGGTCAGGAAGATCAGCGACCGCCGCGGCCGGGCGCCCGGCTGGGCAAAGGCCTCTGCGAGCTCCATGATGCCAGTGGTACCGGACGCGTCGTCATCGGCGCCATTCCAGATGCTGTCGGTGCTGCCCTTCTGGGGCGTGTTCACGCCGACGTGATCCATGTGGGCCGAAAAGACCACGTACTCATTCTTCAGGACTGGATCGATGCCCTCGAGAATGCCGACCGTGTTGGGCGCATGCAGCTGCTTATCCTGCGTCTCACGGCCGTCAATCATGATGGTGAGGTTGTCGAGCGAGCGGATCACGGGCCCCGGGGAACGACGCACGTCGGCGAGGTTCACGCCCGCCTGCGCCAGCACGGCCGCCGTCGCCCGGTCCTGTACCTCAATAACGGGGACGCCCGCGCCACCGCTGAGGTCGTCACGCATGCCCAGCCGAATGCGCGGCTGATTGTCATTGGCCAGCGCCTGGGCAAACTGGGCCGAGTCGCGGTTCGACGCGAGCACGATGGCGCGCGCATCCGACTGTATCAGGCGCTGCAGTGCCATGTTGGTGCCGGCTGCCACTGGTCCGGCGTAGTCCACTACAAGCACCACGACCCGTCCAGCCGCCTTTGACGGATCAACCGAGGCGCTGTCGAGCGCCCCGCCTACCAGCAGGACAGGACCGCCAACTCCATCAGCCGGCACATTGCCGTAGCGCCACCGTGCATCCCGGGAGAAGCTCGTATGGGTGTGGGTCGACCCGATCATGAAACCCACATTCGAGTTGGCGGCGTCGAATCGGGTCTGCTCGATCGGGTACCACTGGAGATAGCCGCCGCTGTCGCCGGCAGGCTTCAGGCCATTCTGCTTGAAGACGCTCGCCACGTATCGCGCGGTCAGCTCAAGGCCTCGGCTGGGCGTGTCCCGGCCCAGCATGGAGTCATCGGCAATGATGCGGATGCGACGGGCGACATCCGCTTCGGTGATCGACGCGGCCCCGCGTTCAATGGCCGCTTTCGCCGGCGGCTTTGCCGGAGTGGCCATCTGGGCTTGCAGGGAGGTTGGCAGGGCAAGCGGGGCGAGCAAGGCGAACAGGACTGAACGGCGAAGCATATGTCCTCAGGGAATACGGGCAACGTGGCTAGTTACAGGACCTGAAGGCTGATACGGGGGAGGGACGACACGGTTTCAGGATGGGCGGGATACTGGATGGGCAGGATGGGCGAGATGGGCAGGTGATGCCGGGCGAGCTTCGGCCTGCCCATCCTGCCCATCCTGCCCATCCTGCCCATCCTGTCAATCCGGCTTCCGCCGCTTGAGCTCCGGTTCGCCCGTGCTCCTGGGTTGCTCGGGCTTGTCCGGCGCGGCCTGATGGGAATCGTCCCGGGTGGTCCGCGGAGGCGGCGAGTCCCGGCGGGGTTCATTCCGGGGCTGGGCCGGCTGCCGCGGGGCGGGCTCGGCCGGCCGGGCAGCCGGCTGGTCATGTTGCTGGCCGCGCCGGCCGGGCTGCTGGGCGTGGGCCAGCGCCGGTGCTGCAAAGAGGAGCACTGCTGCGGCGGCTAACGCCGAAATGCGCACCAATGAAACCTCCCTGTCA
>CBINCZ010000365.1:0-3167 GCA_966249295.1 uncultured Gemmatimonadales bacterium | reverse complement strand
GGCTTTGCCTTCGTGATGAAGTCGGTGAACCAGGGCGGCAACTGCTCCTGGTGCGTGGTGCAGGACGTCACGGTGCGCCACAACCTGCTGATCAACTCTCCCGGCGGCTTCAACCTGGCGTCGAGCGAGACCGAGCACGGCGGGACGGTGATCGGGGCCAACTCCATCACGATCACCCACAACCTGTTCCAGAACGTGGCCCAGTCCACCATGACGGGCTCGCGGATCCTGTTCCAGTTGACGGGTGGCATCAGCTCGGTGACCATCACGCACAACACGGCGTTCAGCGACGACAAGAGCGTGCTCTTCGACGGCGCCCCGACTCCGCATCTCGTGATGGAGAACCATCTCTGGACCCGGGGCCGCTACGGCATCTTCGGCAGCGGCCACAGCGAGGGCTCGAGTGCCCTGGCCTACTACGCTCCGGATGGAAGCGTGCGCGGCAATATCATTGTCGGTGCACCATCATCCGAGTATCCGTCACTGAACTTCTATCCCGGCACGCTGTCGCTGGCCGGCCTGCTCAACATCATCAACGACCTGTTCGAAGTCGGCACCAGCAGCCCGTACTACAACAAGGGCACTGACGGTACTTCGCCGGGCGTGGACGTGGATTGGCTGATGAGTCGAGTGGCGGGCGTGAAGTACCCTGCACACGACAACGCCCCCCGGCTCACTGGAGCCGGGGGGCGTTGTCGTATCCGGGGTCAGCGAGCGAGCAGTGCGGCGGTCCCGCTCACCCAGCCGCGGAAGGTGCTGCCGGGCGTGAGCATGGTGTCAATCAGCCGCGGCGCAAGCATCAGGTCGGTCGTCGCCTCCGTCAGCCCCGGCTCGCAGGTGGTGGCACTCTCGATGCCCAGCTCCCTCAGGTACCCGGGAAACGACGGGTGCACCACGCCGCTGGGGTAGCAGTAATGCACCGGCGTCCGGCCCGTCATGTCGGCAAGCAGGCGCTGGTTTTCGCGCACCTCGCCAAAAAATCCCTCCCGCGATTCCGGCTGGATGTGCCGGTGCGTATGCAATTCCACCGACACGAGCTCCGCCGGCAGCGCCGCCACTTCTTCCGGCGTCATCAGGTGACAGAGCCGGGCACTGCGCATCGGCTCATCGGACACGCCGAGCACCCTGGCGAGCCCACTCACGGCTTCATCCTTTTCCGCCGTCGATGCGGGGGTCCACTGATCGAGAAACGCCCTGATCAGGTCGGCGCGCGTGAAGGGCTGTGGCAGCCGGCGCGGATCCACCAGCCCAGCAAGCGCCTCATGTGCGGGCAGCGGCTGGTGACGCGCGAGCCAGGCGAGATAGCGCGCCGCGATGTTCCACACGGGCCGCTGGTGCGTGACGTAGTAGGTGGTGACATACACGGTGGCGGGGTAGCCGAACTCGCGGAGCAGCGGCAACGCCTGGGTGGCGAAGTTGGCGGCGCCGTCGTCAAAGGTGAGGACCGCCGCCCGATCGGGCAGTGAACCCGCCACGGCCCGCTGGAGCGCCTCGCCCAGGGGCAGGATGGTGGCGCCCATGGAGCGCAGCAGCTCGAAGCGGCTCCTGAGGTGCGCCGGCGAGACGTAGAGCTCGGGATTGTACTGGTGCTCATCACGCACCGAGACGCCGTGATAGCAGAGGATCAGCAGCCGTCGCCGCCGCCACGCCGAGCTCGCGAGGAGGCTCGCGGCCCCGGTGAGTTCGGCACCTCGTAGCGCGAGGTGCTTGATCGCAGCCTTCATCCCCGGGCCGGGTCCCCGGTCTGGGGGGCGGATGACGAACGCCGGAAGACGAATTCGTTGCATCCGACCGTGCCGCCGGCGGTGGCGAGCCGGACCAGCTCGAAGCCCCGGTCCCGGTAGAACGCAAAGATCGCTTCCGGCTTGGCATACTCGAACGGGTAGCCGCCCAGCCAGTCGAACCAGTCGTGGGTGACGGACATGCCGCGATCGTTGCCGTAATCCCGGTATCGCGCGAACGGGTTGCGCCCCCACACGAGGTCCGCCGCGAAACCGCGCAGCACCCAGTAGGGAATGGCGACACCACTCACCAGTGCCTTGCCCAGCGGTCCCGAGCAATAGAGCCGCTTGATCTTCTTCCAGCGGCCCGACCACGCGCCCTGATCATTGTAGATGGCGATGAACAGGGTGCCGCCCGGCTTCACCATCGGTGCGACCAGCTCCAGCGCCCGCCACATGTCGCCGGTGTGGTGCAGCACGCCCCACGAATAGACGATGTCAAACGTGCCGAGCCGGGCGAGATAGTCCCCGTCGAGCGCCGATCCCCGCTCGACCGTCCACGCGGCGTCATCGGAGAAGTAGCGGCGCCGAAGCTCCTCAGTGCAGGCCACCGACTGGGGATCGTAGTCGAAGGAATGCACGGTGGCGCCCATTCGCCGCGCGACCAGGCTCGAGAGCCCGCTGCCGGAACCGATGTCCAGGAAGGTGCGCCCGGTGAGATCGCTCGTGCCCAGCATGGCGGCCAGGCTTTCCTGTGCCTGGCGGATGCGATCGTCGTTGAGCACCTGCAGGAAGCGCTTCCAGTTGGCACCGAACTCGAAGCGTTCGCCCCGCTTCACCTCGGCCGCGTGATCGGCCGGCGCCACTCCGGCGGGGCCACTCACCAGCAGATCCCCTGATACGAGGCGCCATCGGAAGTGCGCGGACCAAAGGCACGCACCAGGTCCACCACCGGCTGGTCCTCACGCAGGTGACCCTGGATCTCCCGGAACTCGCCCGCGCTGTTGCCGATGATCACGGCATCGCTCGCGTCCAGCACCTCGCGGATGCTGCCGCGCATCAGCTCCCAGATGTGGGGAATCTCACGCTCGATGTACTCGCGGTTGGCACCCATCAGGCGGGAGCTGGTCACGTAGGGATCGTAGATCGCGAGCTGGGTGCCCTTCCCGATCAGCCGCTCGATGAGCGACACCATGGGTGACTCGCGCAGGTCATCGGTGCCGGCCTTGAAGCTGAGCCCGAGCACGCCGACCCGCTTCTTGCCCGTGGCCATGACCATGTTGAACGCCTTCTCGATCTGCAACCGGTTGCTCTCCAGCGTGGCCTCGAGCACCGGCACCGGCACGTCATGGGCGCGGGCGTTGTACACCGTCGCCCGCAGGTCCTTGGGCAGGCAGGAAACGCCGAAGGCGTACCCGGGCCGCAGGTAATAGGGCGAGATGTTGA
>CBINCZ010000364.1:0-3173 GCA_966249295.1 uncultured Gemmatimonadales bacterium | reverse complement strand
TCCCCCACTGGCATACCCGTTGCTCCTCCGCCGGTGCAATCTCTTTCGCTCCACTGCAGTTCGCGACCGATTCAGTCACGCGTTTTCAGGGTCAGGACGGCCGGATTCCGGTACAGCTTCCCGGCCCGGCAGGTGATACGGTAGCGGGTCTTCCACCCACACAAGCGCAGGCATCGTATGGCACTGTTCGGCCGAAAGAAGACCACCGTCGCGCTCGACATTGGCAGCGGGCTGATCAAGCTCGTGCAGATCGCGCATGGCAGCGGCGAGCCGGTCATCACCAAGGTGGCCACGACCCAGGTGGTGGATGACGCCATCGTCGAGGGCGAGGTCATGGACAAGGGTATCGTCGCCGATGCCATCCGGGGCTTCATGGCCTCCGCCGGCATCAAGACGAAGCAGGTGGTGACCGCCGTGGGCGGCCGCGACGTGATCATCAAGAAGATCAGCATGGACCGGATGAAGGAAGCCGAGGCGCGTGAGGTGATCCGCTGGGAAGCGGAGCAGCACGTGCCGTTCGACATGGACAATGTCGAACTCGACTTCCAGATCCTCGATCCCGAGGCTGATGGCCTGCAGATGACCGTCCTGCTGGTGGCGGCCAAGCGTGAGCTGGTCGAGACCAAGATGGCGCTGCTGGCCGACGTCGGCCTCGACGCCCAGGTCATCGACATTGATGCCTTCGCGCTGCACAACGCGTTCGAGCTCAATCATCCCCAGGCCATGCACGGGGTGGTCGGGCTGGTGAACATCGGGCATGAAATGACCAACGTGAACATCCTGGATGATGGCATCCCGGTGCTCACGCGCGACATCCCCATCGGCACCCGCCGCTTCCGCGAGGACCTCCAGCGCGAGCGCAACCTTACCAGCGCCGAGGCCGAGGCGATGCTGCAGGCCGCCGAGACCGATCCCATGCTGCTGCCGTTCCTGGAGAGCCGGGGCGAGGAGCTCGCCGTCGGTATCGAGCGCGCGGCTGCGTTCCTGCAGTCGTCCAGCCGCTCCGGTGCCGGCGTCTCTCGGCTCTACACCACCGGTGGTGGCTCCCGCATCCCCGGGCTCAACCGGGTGCTGGCGGACCGCCTCCGCCTCCCCGTGCAGCAGGCCAACCCGGTCGAACGGGTGCAGGTGGCCGAAGGGGTCTTCGACTCGATGCAGGTAGATGAAATCGCGCCCTTGCTGATGTTGCCGATCGGCCTTGCCCTCAGGCAAGCCGCCTGAACCCGCTTACAGGACCCGGTACCTGATGATCAACGTCAATCTCCGACCCGGCCGGAAGTTCAAGAGCGCCGGCGGCAATCCGCTCAAGGGCATTGGCGAGCGGTTCGCCAGCCTGGGCGGCAAGGTCAAGGATCCGCTGCTGCTTGGCGCGGTGGCCGCGTGGGTCATCGCCATCGCCTTTCTGGGTGGCTCCTGGTTCATGACCCAGCGGAAGCTGCACGCCATCGAGCCGCAGCTCGAGCAGGCACGGAGCGAGCACCAGCGCTTCAAGACGTTCCTGGCCCAGAAGCACAAGCAGGAACTCATTCGCGACTCGCTGCTCGCGCAGATCAGCACCATCCGCGGTGTGGATGGCGATCGCTATGTGTGGCCCCATGTGCTGGACGAAGTGTCCCGCGCCCTGCCGGCCTACACCTGGCTCACGCTGGTGACCATGGACCAGTCGGCACAGGCCGCCGCAGCCCCAGCGCCGGCGCCCAGGAAAGGCGCGAAGCAGGCCAAGGCGGATTCCACCGCCGATTCGCTCGCGGTGCCGGCCCCGCTCGGGTTCCGGGTGGAAGGGCGCACGGTGGACATCCAGGCCTATACCCGATTCCTGCGTCAGCTCGAGGCGTCGCCCTGGATCCAGAACGTGACCCCGGTGTCTGCGCAGACCGTAGTTGAAAAGGAACGGCCGGTGACGGCCTTCGTGATCCGGGCGGAGTTTCACCGGGCCGACTCGGCCTACATCCGCACGGTGCCCCTCAGCGAGTCGGTGAGGTAAGTCATGGCCAGCACCCAGAAGTCCACGCCCATCCTGATCGGCCTGCTCGCCGTCATCGTGGGATACATGGGCTACACCGGCAGTGTCGTCTCGAGCCTCGGCTTCCCCGGCGTGAGCGCCCAGAAGGAGCAGGCCGTGGCAATGCAGGATACGCTGACGACCCTCCAGGCCCAGATCGACAGCGCCAAGCGCGAGCTCGCCCGCGGCACCGCCGAGGACGTGCGCAAGAAGCTGGAAGCGCACCGGGCGAGCCTGGCCCTCCTGCGCCGGCTGGTGCCGGAGCGCAATGAGGTGCCCAACCTCCTGGACGACATGTCCACCCGCGCCAAGATCCGCGGCGTGACGCTCGCGCAGGTGGTGCCGCTGCCGGTCGAAGACGGACCGGTGCCGTTCAACACCTACAAGTACCAGATCTCGGTCATCGGTCACTACGACCAGATCGGCGAGTTCCTGAGCGACGTCGCCAGCCTCCAGCGGATCATCGTGCCGCAGGACGTGGCCGTCGCGGTGGCGAACAACGCATCGGCATCGGCGCTGGGCGACTCAACCGGCGCCCTGCTCGAAGCCAAGTTCCAGATCCGGACCTTCGTGAAATCCGGCAGCTTGGAGGGAACGACCAGTGGGACCTAAGACCCTGATCATGAGCCTGCTGGCGGCCCTGGTAGTCGTGGGCTGCGGCGGAGCTGCCCAGGACGATGCCGGGAGTACGGTGAATATCAGCGCCGTGCGCGACAGCATCCGGAAGGCCCGGGGCACGACCGATTCCGCTCCGAGCGCCGACACCACGGCGACCGCCACCTCCGGCGCCATCGCCGCGCCGCCGGTGGAGAACGCCGTGCAGCGCGAAACCTTTGAGTACGCGGGCGGCACGCGCGATCCCTTCGCATCGCTGGTATCGCTCAAGGCTACCGGGCCGTCGATCGACAACCTGCAGCTGGTCGCCATCTACGAGAGCCGCAGTGGCGGCGTGACCAGCAGCGTGGCGGTGCTGCGGGAGAAGGATTCCGGCAAGCGCTACATGCTGCGCGAAGGCGAGCGGCTTGGCCGCATGCAGGTGGCCAGGATCCGGACCAAGGATGTGACGTTCCAGATCGAGGATTTCGGGTTTGAACGGCAGGAGACTCTCTCGCTGCGCAAGCAGGAGGATATGACGCCATGAAGGTCCTGATTCGTTCCCTGCTCGCGCTGG
>CBINCZ010000363.1:0-3174 GCA_966249295.1 uncultured Gemmatimonadales bacterium | reverse complement strand
TCGGTGTCCTCATGCTGCCGGAAGTTCACGAGACGCAGTCGCTCGATCTGCATCAGCTGCTCGCGAGTTCCCGTTCAGCCGTTTCCACCAGCTCCACGCCCAGCGCCACGAACTCCCTGCGATCCAGCTCGGCGGGAAGCGGACGCTTCTCGAGATAGTTCTCGACCAGCGCCGGGAGGGTCTGCCTCCTCCCTGGTGCACCCACGCCCACCTGCCGGTTGATCTCCGGGCGGCGGATATCGAGCTGCAGGTGCAGGGCGTCAGCACGCAGGGTGCGAATGGCCGAGTGGTCGAGCGATCGCGCCACGTGACGCGGTACGTCGCGGACCACCAGGCGCACCACGCAGGCACCGAGGCCTCCCGGCACCGTGGCCAGGCGCTCGGCGATGGCGGCGTCGAGCTCGGCAGGCCCGAGGCCCATGCCGGCGATCGGCTCAAGATCGACAAAGCGACGCGGCGACGGCAGCAGGCGCCGCTCCACGCTGCCGGTGTCGGGATCCACCAGCAGCCAGCCCTTGCCGGCAATGCCCCGGCTGTGCTCCTCGCGCAGCTCGCCCCACGGAGTGCTGCTCACGTAATCCAGGGAGCCGGCGTACCACGCCCTGGGCGCCACTTCGCGCTGCACATGATAGTGACCCAGCGCGACGTACGACCATTCCCCGGCGCCGAGCTCCGTTGGGGTGACCACGGCGCCACCGTATTCCTGGATGCCCGGTGCGGTCGGGATCACGCCCTCGATGTCGCCGTGCAGGACCAGCACCTGCCGGCTGGCACTCCCTTCCGGCCGCAGCGCAGGCCGCTCGCCACCGACCAGCGCCTGATGCGGCACGGCCCGCACCGACAGGTCGAGCTCGGGGAAGTCGAAGCGCCTGGCGTCACCGGCCGCGACCAGTACCCCCATATCCTCGAACAGCCCGAAGATGGATCCCGTCTCGGCACTGCGAGGCGTATCGTGATTGCCGGCAATCAGGACGACCGGCGTCCCGGGCAGGGCACTCAGGAGCCGCTGGAACTGGCGGAAGGCAAAAATGATGGATGCATTGCCAGGCCGGACGCTATGAAATAGGTCGCCGGCCACGAGGACGAGCTCCGGCCGTTCCGCGATCACGCCGTCAATGGCCGCCCGGAACGCGTTGGCCACATCGTGCTCACGCTGATTGATGCCGCTGGGCGTCTGCCGGTGATACTGGCGGATGCCGAGATGCGGGTCTGCTAGGTGTGCGATTCTCACACGGTAGAGAATGGCCAGCCACCGGCGGAAGGGCAAGCCGGACTTGTGCCTTGCCCTTCCCTGCCATGTGTCGCGAAATTCGCCGCATGACATCCACACCCGATGGCTTGCCCGTCGCCCCATCCATGGAGCCCGCCCTCGAGTCTGCCGGCGTCGCCTGGCAGCCGCGAGTTGATCATCATCGAATCCTGGTCATGAGCGGACTGGCCGTGCTGGTGGGCTTCTGTGGCGCCGCGGCGGCCGAAATCCTCCTCCGGCTCATCAACCTCGCGACCAACTTCTTCTTCTTCCACCGCTTCTCCATCGCGGAAGCGTCCCCGGCCGACAACCATCTCGGCATCCTGGTCCTGCTGATCCCGGTGTTCGGCGGCATCATCGTGGGCCTCATGGCGCGCTACGGTTCTGCGGCGATCCGGGGGCATGGCATCCCGGAGGCGATGGAACGGGTGCTGTACGGCGAGAGCAAGGTTTCGCCCGCGGTGACTTTCTTCAAGCCGGTGTCCTCGGCCATCGCGATCGGCACGGGCGGGCCGTTCGGTGCCGAAGGCCCCATCATCGCCACGGGCGGTGCCCTCGGCTCGCTCCTGGGCCAGATCCTCCGAACCACCGCCGATGAGCGCAAGGTCCTGCTCGCCGCCGGAGCGGCGGCCGGCATGGCTGCCACCTTCGGCTCGCCGGTGTCGGCAGTCCTGCTTGCCATTGAACTGCTGCTGTTCGAATACCGGGCGCGCTCGCTCGTCCCAGTGGCGCTCGCAGCCTGCACCGCCACCGCCGTCCGCATGGCCCTGCGGGGGACAGCGCCGATCTTCTCGATGCCGGTCATCGGCCAGCCGTCCGGGACAGCGCTGGTGACCTACGTGCTGCTGGGTGCCGTGATCGGTTACCTCTCGGTCCTGGTGACCCGCGCGCTGTACCGGATCGAGGATGGCTTCGAGCACTTGCCGGTGCACTGGATGTGGTGGCCCGCGATCGGCGCCGTGGCCGTGGGCGCGATCGGGTACTTCGTCCCCCACACCCTCGGCGTGGGCTACGACAACATCCATGGCATCCTGTCCGGCAACATCGTGGGCATGACGCTGGTGATCCTGGTGGTCGCCAAGTTCGTGTCGTGGTCGATCGCGCTGGGAAGCGGGACGTCGGGCGGAACGCTCGCGCCGTTGTTCACGATCGGCGGCGGACTGGGCGCGCTGCTGGGCGGCGTGCTGGTGCGGTTTGTCCCCGTGCTGGGCGTGGACCCGCGGGTGGCCGCGCTGGTGGGAATGGCCGCCATCTTCGCCGGCGCGTCGCGTGCCTTGCTCGCGAGTGTCGTGTTTGCCTTCGAGACCACCCGGCAGCCGCTGGGCCTGCTCCCGCTCCTGGCCGGCTGTACCGGTGCATTCCTCGTGTCACGGCTCCGCCTGCGGAGCACCATCAGGACCGAGCGACTCGAGCGCCGCGGCGCGCCCGTGCAGACCGAAGACGCCGCCGACTACCTCTCGCAGGTGCTGGTGCGCGATTGCGCCACGACCGAGGTGAGCACCATCGAGGCGGATCGGACAGTGGAGTCCGCCCGGCAGTGGCTCGCGTCAGGCGAGCCGGGCACCAGCCATCAGGGTTACCCTGTGGTCCAGCGCGATGGAACGCTGCTGGGTGTGGTGATGAAGCGCGAAATCGAAGCAGCGAACGTGGACGGCACCCGCACGGTGGGGTCGCTGGTGAAGCGCCCGCCGGCCATCATCTACGACAGCCAGACCGCGCGCAATGCCGCGGACCATATGGTACGGGAAGGAGTCGGCCGGCTGCCCGTGGTGCGCCGCTCCGAACCCACCAAGGTGGTCGCGATCATTACCCGCAGCGACCTGCTCGAGGCCCACGAGCGCCGCCTCGATGCCGCCACCAAGGCGCGGCGTGGGATCAAGCTGTACAAGTCGAGGCCCAGGGTGTGAGGCATAAGGCACAAGCCA
>CBINCZ010000362.1:0-3174 GCA_966249295.1 uncultured Gemmatimonadales bacterium | reverse complement strand
GGGTCATCGCGCAGTACGTGGCGCTGCTCAATCCCAAGGCCATCGGCCAGCACGGGACGAGCTTCACGATCATCAACCTCGAAAACATGAGCAACTCGCTGCTCCATGCCTTCGAGCAGGCGGTGCGGGACGAGCCGCAGGTGCTGGATTGCTACTACGTCGCCGGCTCCAACGATTACCTGATCCGCTTCTCGTACCGCGACGCGGAGGACCTGGAGCGCTTCCACACCGAGGTGCTCATGCGGCTGCCCGGCGTGGAGCGTTCGAACTCCATGCTGGTGCTGCGGACGGTGAAGAAGACGACCGCCTTGCCTGTCGCGGAGATGTGATCGATCAAGCCCTGCGGAAGGCAAATTCCTTACCCGTTTGGGCCATTGCCATCACTTGTCACCCAACCCACGATCTGCTCCCGCGTCCCGGGGCAAAGCGGTCCCGGACGAGGCTGCGATGCAGCGGGCCTGCTGAAAACAGGCCGCGATGCGCGTCGTAGAACGACTCAAGTTCTGGATGTGGGGGTGATCATCATGTCGGAAAAGAAGCTCGGCGAGCAGTCGCCAGCCCTGCCTCGCGCCGTGGGCGCCGAAGAGAACTTCGCGGCGTCCTCCGGCGCCCTGGACAGGCGCAGCGTTCTGCGCATCGCCGCAGCGGCCGCCGGCCTGGCCGCGATGGGCAACGCGATGGCAGGCGCCAAGAAGACCAAGGTCGACGCGCCGGCCATCGGTTGCGCCGGTGCCGGGACCGACTCCATCGACGTCCATGTCTGCGCGGGGGCCTCGGGCGCTCCCGCGGGGTTCTCCCTCCAGTGGATGACATGCGACGACTACGCCAGGCACGAGCTGCTGAATCCCGACGGGACGGGCACCGGCGTGTTCGTCGAGAACACCTGGTTCGACTCCGACGACCCGCGCCTGTGCAAGGCCTCCTTCTCGGGCAACGCCAACCTCTCGCGCTACAACCTGACCACCTCGGATGGCTGCGGGAATGGAGGCACCGACGAGGTGACCGTCCGCGTGGGCGAGCTGCTGCTGGACAGCGGTGCGTCGACCAACTGTCCCGATCGCCTCCTCACGTGCACGTGCTACGTCTTCCGCGCGTTCGCTCATGCCACGAACAACCTCAATCGCAGTGATTTCACGGCAAACCTGCAGTGCGCCACCGCAGGCTGCGCCGCCGAGTGCGATCCGGGCGTCAAGAGCTTCGGCTTCTGGAAGACCCACTATCCGGACTCGTGGCCCGCGGAGGTGCTGGCCGGCGGGATGACGGTCGGTTGCCAGTCCTATTCGGCGGTCCAGCTCGAGTCCATCCTGAACGCAGTGCCGAAGGCGAACGCCTTGATCGCCCTCGCGCACCAGGTGATCAACACCCGCTTGAACTATCTGAACGGTGCCAGCCAGGCCTACATCGACGCGACGGCGGCCGATCTGGCGGCGGCGGAGGCGCTGATGTGCACCACGGGCCCGGTGCCGCCGGTCGGAGCCGGCAGTCTGACGGCTGCCCAGGCCGGGGCACTGACCTACGCGCTCGATGCGGAGCGCGGCCAGTTCGAATGTCCGGAATGAAGTGGCGATGCAGCTGAGCGCAAGGCTCGGCCGCTGCGGCCGTTGCATCCGCCTATGCGCGCAGGCATCGTCGGTATGCTTGCTGCTGGCGACGGTCGCGGCGGCCGCAGGCGCGCCGGCGCTGATCCAGTGGACGCTCTGGATCGCGACGGCGCTGTTTGCATGCTGGCTGGCGGCGCACGGCGCGGCGTACGTGCTTCGAGGGCCCGGGCGCGCCAGCCCTTGTCGCACGTGCGCGCAGAACGCCAGGGCCTACCGGCGGGATCGCCGGTGGCGCCGTATTCGGGCGTGGGTCGCCGGAGCTCCGCCCGGCGCGCCGGGCCGCGCTCGCTCCGGGCGCTGCAGGCGCTGCGGGCGCCGTACGCCCCTGTCCGAGATGCCGGATGCCCCGCCGGCGGCGCAGGGCCTTCGCGCCGTGGCGGAGCGTTCGGCCGAGTTCCGGCAGCTTGTGCCGCGTCTGGCACGCCCCGACCCCGCCGATACCTGGCAGGCGGACATGCTTCATTACTTCCTGTACGAGCTCACGAGGGAGCCGGATCGCGCGCATTCTCATGCGCTGTTCGTGGCGAGCTGGGAGCAAGACACGCCGGTCTCGGTGGTGCTGATGAGGCCCGACCCGATGGACCCGCAGGCCCGGCCCGCAGCGGCGTGAGTGCGGGGATCAGCACAAGGTCTGCCGCCGGCTGCGGATGCCCCACTTGTCGTAGGCGCTGGCCAGGTGCTTCTTGACGGTGTTGATGCTGACGCCGAGCCGCTCCGCTATCGCCTGGTTGGTCAGCCCCTGGCGCAGGAGCGCCACGGCCTCGGCCTCGCGCGACGTGAGCCGGTGCAATGCTGCTTCGTCCGTGCGTGCCCCAGACTCGCCACTGCGCGGAGATTCGAGCAGCAAGGCGTAGAGCCAATGAAGCACGCACCGTGGCAGCCACACCCCGCCTGTCATGACCGCATCGAATGCGCGTGCGAGTTCGCCGGCGCTGGCTCGCCGCGTCACGGCGCCGCGCGCGCCGCTGTGGATCAGCGTATCGATCCAGCACGCAGAGGGCTGGTCCCAGCACAGGATCCAGTCGACTTGCGGTGCTTGACGGTGCAGTCGCCTGACGCCCGCAAGGCCGACGCTGTGGCACCAGTCGACATCCGCCACCAGCAGGCGCGGCCGCTCGCGGCTCAGCAGCGGGGTCGGGTCGTCGTTCTCCATGGGCCCGGACGAGCGGATCCGAAAGCCGGCAGCCCCGGGGGTCGATGAGCTCAACACCTCCGGCGGCACGGCTGCCGCGGCCGCCGGCGAAGGCGAATCGATCCAGAGGACGGCGGTTTCGTCTTCGGGCGTGTCATGCCGGAGGATCACTGCCGAGGGTGGAACCCAAGCCCTCGCTTCGTGCGCGCCGTTCCACGCGCGCATGAGCCGGCCGAACGGCAGGTCGCTTGACATGTCGGACCCCCCTTTGGGTTTGCGGCGAAGCGTATGGAGATGTAAACCCGGGTGTCACCCCCAGCCGTAGGGGGCTCGGCTGCGCGAATCGGCTCAGGCCGGTGCCGTCGACTCCCGCAGCACCATCCGCGGAGGAGGCAGGGCGACTCGGGCTTCGCGTCCGGCGAGCAGATCGAGCATGGCCTC